>JAAUPN010000316.1 GCA_012033105.1 Coleofasciculaceae cyanobacterium RL_1_1 | reverse complement strand
TGAGACGATCGGCTATATGTCCCTGGTGACGCCCTTAGCGTTGGGTTTTGGTCCCGTCATGGGCAGCACGGTCTCCGCACAATACGGCTTTCCGCCGCTTTTCATTTGCAGCACCATTCTGGGAATCCTCAGTTTTGGGTTGGCTCTACGAGTCCATGAAGCTCCCCACGTGCGAGCGCATCGCGCCCATCGTGCCCGTCTCGACGCAGAGACGATCGCGCAGTCTACCGATCGACCCAAACCCCCACTCAAATTTTGGTCACTCCTACTTGAACCACGCTTGTTGATCCCATCGTTAACTTTGCTCTGCGTCGGGACGATTTTCGGCACAATTACAACATTTATCCCATTATTTATCGACGCCCTTCAGTTTGACCTCAACATAGGTCTGTTTTATTCGGCGGCGGCTGTGGCGAGTTTTGTTGTCCGTCCGCTTGTCGGTCGTTTATCGGATGAGATGGGGCGCGGGCCTTTTGTCTGTATTGCCCTGCTGTGCTACATGATTTCGATGGCGCTGGTCTCGCTCGCTGTAAATCCGCAAATGTTGCTGTTTGCAGGCTTCATCGAAGGAGCTGGCGCGGGGATACTGATCCCGACGACGTTGGCGATCGTCTCGGATCGATCGTATGCCGACGAACGCGGGCGGCTCTTTGCGCTGTGTATTAGTGGCTTTGACGTGGGGATCGCTCTTGCCGGGCCGTTGTTCGGCCAGGTTGCAGGCATCTTGGGCTATCGCAACCTGTTTGCGATCTCCTCCTGCCTTGCCATTTTGGCCTTATTTCTGTTTGCCACACGCAGTAGCAAAAGCCTGCATCACTCCCTACGCTTCGCGATCGGACGGGAGCGAGATGTCTATGCCATCGACGATTCAGTGATTTAATCGCCCGATGGCGCTCGAAGATTCACAAATGACGCCACGAGAGAACTCTCATGTCTGGCTTGCGTCAAGGTAATTTGCTAGTCTAACCTAAATCACTTTTGGGAACAGTAACGAAACGTGGATATTGTAATTGGACGGGGCAAGCGTGCCCGCCGTGCGTACGGCTTCGATGAAATCGCCCTCGCTCCCGGTGGACGAACGATCGACCCAAGCCTCGCCGACACGCGCATGACCATCGGCAACCTGACCCGAGATGTGCCGATTATCGCCAGTGCAATGGATGGTGTTGTCGATGTCGAGATGGCGGTGCGGCTATCTGAGCTGGGCGCGATGGGGGTGCTGAACCTAGAGGGAATTCAAACCCGCTACGATGATCCCAATCCGATTCTTGATCGCATCGCTGCGGTTAACAAAGACGAGTTTGTGCCGCTGATGCAGGAGCTTTATGCTGAACCCATCCGTGAAGATCTGATTACCAAGCGGATTCAAGAAATTAAGACGGCAGGTGGCATCGCCGCTGTTAGCTTGACTCCGGCTGGAGCCAGCAAATTCGGCGGAATCGTCGCGGAAGCCGGAGCCGATATCGTCTTCGTTCAAGCCACGGTAGTTTCCACGGAGCATCTCTCACCCGACGGCGTCATCCCCCTCGACCTCGAAAAATTCTGCGCTGAGATGCCGATGCCGGTCGCCTTGGGTAACTGTGTCACCTACGACGTGACGATGAAACTCATGCAAGCCGGTGCAGCGGCGATTATGGTGGGGATTGGCCCCGGTGCGGCGTGTACGTCGCGCGGTGTGCTGGGCGTTGGCGTGCCGCAGGCAACGGCAGTGGCAGATTGCGCAGCGGCTCGTGATGATTATTTCGCCGAAACCGGTCACTATGTGGCCATCATTGCCGATGGTGGTTTGGTTACGGGAGGTGATATCTGTAAGTGCATCGCTTGTGGTGCGGATGGCGTGATGATCGGGTCACCGATCGCCCGCGCTGCCGAAGCGCCTGGTCGTGGTTATCACTGGGGCATGGCGACACCAAGCCCGGTACTGCCACGCGGCACACGGATTCGCGTGGGTTCGACGGGTACGATCGAGCAAATCCTACGCGGTCCGGCCAAACTCGATGATGGAACCCACAACCTACTGGGCGCACTACAAACCAGCATGGGAACCCTGGGAGCGAAGGATATCAAGGAAATGCAGCAAGTGGATGTGACGATCGCACCGTCGCTGCTCACCGAAGGGAAGGTTTACCAAAAAGCACAACAGCTTGGCATGGGTAAATAGCATCAGTTTCGGTGGAGCTTCTCCACGGGGTAAACGCATACTCCTCTGGCTCGATCCCTCGCTCCTGTTTCGTTGGGTGTATTGTCATGCGCCTACGAACAGGAACGACGTGAGTCAGTCTCTTTTGGGTTGAACTGGATGACATTACCCCTTACGTTACAGGCCTAACTCGAATATCCTTTGAGCCATTCCTCTAGCACCATGTCGTACTGCCCCGCTTGAGCAGGCGGGTAGGAACCGGCCTCAATCCGTTTGAGAAGATCGGGTAATGCCTTGAGGAATTGTGGGCCATGATCGTTGGGGTGTAGCGTCCAGGCCTTCGGGGCAGCCAAATCCATCCGAAAATACGGGGTATTGGCGATCGCAGCCGTCACCATCACTTCCCAAGACTGCAATTTACCTTTTTTAAACTGGTAGCAAAGCGGAGTTTTGATGGGATTGGGGAGATAGTTAATCGCTTTGAACTTAAAGCCTTTGTTAAACCAGGTGATTGGCATTGGCAGGATTTTATCAAACCGTTTGCGATTGATCAGATAGCAGCGACCTCCCGAAAATTTATGTTTTGAAAATGATTGGGGTGCGTCCGTCACTAAGCCCGGAGGTCCTGCCATTGGTCGAGCGGCCATAGCATAGGGATTTTCTTCGAGAAGTTTAATCGCGGCCTCGATCCAGCTAAAATCAGGCGCTTCATGCAGGAGAACATCACTATCAAAGTGCAACAAATAATCGCTTGATGCCGCTTCGATTTGAAAGATTGAACCGAGGATCGGATAGCCCTTATAGTTATGCGTCGGTCTGAGATTGGCCGTACCGAAGTGTTTTTGATAAACCTGACGCTGATAATCGATGTCGTATTCCATATCGACAGCACGATCGATCACACCTTGGGCAATGAGCCGATCGCCGATCGCCCGGACATCCTCTAACGTACCGATATCGGGGCGGCTCAACTTATCTCCCGACAGCGGCGCAGTATCGATCGCTAAAACTTTTTCGGTAAACGGGTAGCGACACATTCGGACAATGTGAGGAATGGTCTGCTCCAAGAAGGCAACATCCGTTCGCGCACCAAAAAAAGACAGCGTACAACTGGGTAATGTTTTGGGCTGAGTCGATAGGGGCGTTGTCATGCGCTTAACCGGTAATGACTGAATCCATCAAATCGTAGCTGCTTCAGATACGGATGACGGCATTAACCTTACTATTCCAACCCTGATGGCGCATTCCGTAAATATAGCCGTCGATTTCGCTGGGTAAGCCCTGGACGAGATGGCAAGCGAGATCGTGCAAAAGCAGGCCGATCCTCGTGATCTTCGCCCTTGGGTGACCGAAGTTTGAGAAAAATCTTGATCCCGTAGATGACGATCGAGATTTTTCTCGTCCCCGCAAACCTGTACATTAAGACGAATCCCCAATTGTTTATGCAGGTTCAACTAGATACGGGATCGGATCGATGACGATGTTTCCGTCGTGGTCAAGGGATGAATTCCCAGATTCGGACGGTAGCCGATCGCAACCATCGGACGAATGCGATCGAGTAGTACATTTTTGCACTGCCAACGTAGCCCGGATCGGGGATTTGGATGATTCTCGCTTGATTGAGTGCAAGCGGGAGGTTCAGGAATTCGATAACGGGACTG
>JAAUPN010000132.1 GCA_012033105.1 Coleofasciculaceae cyanobacterium RL_1_1 | reverse complement strand
TTCAGAATTCGGGATTCAGAATTCGGGATTCAGAACTCAGAACAGATCTGAATTCGCTCGCCGATATCAGTAGATTCGATTTGCGAGAGTCCCGAGACTCGCGATCGCGATGAAATTTATAGATGCTGACTCTGTTGATGCAGCGGCTCTAAAATCCGTGGGATGATGTCCTATGGTTCGTCGCGTCGGTCACATGTGTCATGTGCCGTCCATGCGACAGCGATCGCTCGATCCACCTACGGTTTGGCGCGATCGCCGCACACACGCGGCTCAACTGTTGTTCAACATTTAGAGAAATCCAATAGATTTATGTCGATTGAGGTAGGTCAGCGCGTTCGCGTCAAAAATTCCGTTGTGGTGTACATTCATCCCGAACACCGAAATCAACCCTTCGATACCCAAGGTAGTGAAGGTGAAGTGGTTAAAGTTCTCGACACGTGGCAGGGTCGCCCGATTAGCCCAAACATGCCGATCGTGGTGCAGTTTCAGGTCAGCGAGAAGAAAAAATTTCGGGCGCATTTTCAAGATTTTGAACTCGAAGCGATCGCCGAGTAACTTCCCTGACGCTGGCCTGCTGATGTCATGGTTTCCACTCCAAATCTCGTCGATCGTATGGATGATGTATGGATAGTGAACCCCGATCGAGACAAGCACAGTTGTTCAAACGTTTGAAACATTCTGAACCCCAACGCCAGCGCGATCAATACCACACGATCTCGCTGGCGTTGCTGTATCTGAGCCTGATCACAGCAATCCTCAACACCGGATGCGCTGCGATGGATCGTGCGATTCACCATCTGCCCAGCGATGAAGAACTCGCTAGCCTTCGCAATTCCAAATCCCAGCGCGATCGCACCGATCCCAAACCTCAGCTTTCCAGCACCAGCACACCCCCTAGCCCCGAATCTGCCCCGACCCTTTTTCCCTCAGACGTCATGGCTAAACTTGAAGTCACCATGAACAACGGCGACCCTGCCGATATCTATTACCCCAACGTCAAACAGCCCACAGCCCAGACCCTACGCTTTCCGATCGCACTCTTGCTCCAGGGCTTAAACGTCGATAAAGCCCACTACAGTCGCTACGCCCAGCAGGTCGCCCGCTACGGATTCATCGTCGTCATTCCCAACCATCGCACCAGCATTCGTGGGCGCGATGAACTCTTCGCCCAGGTCGGCCAAGTTCCCGACACACTCGAACTCGCCCGCACCCTCACCGCCGATCGCACCTCGCCCCTTTTCAATCACATCGACCCGACCAAGCTCGTCCTCCTCGGCCACTCCCACGGCGGCATGATGGGACTCGATGCTGTACGCGGAGCCTGTGACGTACCATTTTGCATCGGTGAATATAGCCTGCCGGATGAACTCAAAGCCGCTGTCTTTTTCGGAACATCACTGTGGGAAAACGGCGAATATCTCTCGATCGACAACACCTCGATTCCCGTCGCCCTAATCGCTGGCGACCGCGATAGCCTCATCGCGATCGAAGAAACCCGCCAAACCTACGCCCACATTATTTCGCCTCCCCGCGCTCTGATCACCCTTGCAGGCGTCAATCACTACGGCCTCACCAACATTAATAATCCACCCGGTTCTCCCAGCGAGGTGAACCCACCCCAAGTCGATCAAACCGCCAGCATCGACGCGATCGCCCGTTGGAGTGGCCTCTTTCTCCGCGCCCATACTTGGGACGATCCCCGCGCCCGTAACGCCATCTATCGCTTCACCCCGAAACCCATACCGCCGATTCCATCCCGACAACGATCAATAGTCAACTCAACCCACCCTAGCTCACAGGGACTGAACCAATCTACGCGTCGAGTTTCGTAAAGCATTGCTCACGTGGCGGATTGTCGAGTTAGTCGTGGTGTCGAGCCGATCGTTTAGCCCTGGGGCTGAGACGTGGGGGCAAGAGCATTGAGGCGATCGGCGTACTTAAAGGCAAGATTGCCGAACTCGCGCGACATTTGGTAGAGCGTTGGATCATCGTTATTGCGATCGCATTCGATCGCTAGCGCTTCTGAAATCAGTAGGGCTAACTCTTGCAAGCTATAGCTTTCTAAGAGCTGTTGTTTACGGTAATTCAGTTGCATTGAGATTTGTCCTCATCACGACTTATTCAGCAACACTAAGATCGCCTAGTTTGCCAACAACTTTAAATCGATAAATAAGATACCAAGGCTTAGATCTATTTCTGACAAGGCTTAAGAATAGAGACAGTGAAGCCACAAAAATACAGTTAAGAACCAAGCCAAATAGCAACGTATTTAACAACCGAGTCGCTGGTTGCTGATACTTATATTGTATTTATCTTGTTGAGTCAGCGAATCAATCAGTAATGTTTTGTTACGATCCCCGTCATGAAATTCTGGCTTTAGCTTGGGTTTTAGCGGAGATCAAGCCTATTTTTGATGGCTAGAGCGATCCCCGTGTCGATCTTGGCTCTGGTTTGCGATTTGTAAACCAATGCCGAACCTCTACCCTGATGATTGATTGCGTTTGCATGAAGATTGCTTTCGCTTAAATAATACGACTTGGATCAGAGCTTTGGGTTGATATTAGGATTGATATTAATCGAGTTTCGGTCAATTCAGATGATTAACGAAAACGTCAGGACTTGGAGGTTGACGAACTCTCTAAGGTCTTGAACCTCATGATCAATTTATTTTGACAAGGTTTACGAATAAAAACAGGAATTTATGGTAAAACTCGTGATCATTTCTGTTCATTTCTTCGGTGTTTTCACTGACAAAATGGGCTGTTGTTCCCTATCTGTCTCTACATGAATGTCTGTCAAGCAAAGTGAAGCGAGTGGATTGTATCGGGTTAATGTTGGGTAAAAGCGAGTTCGGGTGAGGGCTAGACGGCGAAGCCGTGGGAATATGGTCACGATCGAGTGTCACATTTCGAGAGGAAAGTAGCGATCGGCGAACGTCGGGCGTTAACGTAGATGTAGGTGAAGAGCCGGTCTCTAAAGAATGTTTGGTCGATCGATCAGTGGGATCGGTGTGTCATGATCTGTCTAATCATTGATGCATCGAAATCGTCAATTGATGAGATTGATCGAGACCCATTCAGACCAAACCCTCTATCCCCATGCCTGGGACTGACCCGAACGTGGCTGCCCCGATCGCGATCGGGCTTGAATTGAATGAGCATGAAGATCCGTCTGTTCAGTATGTATGGTGCGGCGATCGCCGCGAGTCTGGTGGTGTTGCCTCGGGTGGCGCTAGCTCGTGATGTTCATCCCGGTGCGATGGTCAGCCCTGCAATGACGATCGCCCAAAGCGTCCCCTTCCAGTCCCTGCAACCGATCCCCGATCGCGACGAAGCCGACATGCTGCTCCAAACGGGGCTGGATTATCAACGTCGCGCCCAGCCTGCAAAGGCGATCGAGGTGTGGGAGGAAGCCCTCGATATTTATACCGACCTGTTTGAGTTTGAAAGTATGGGGCGGGTGTATGGCTATCTTGGCCCGGCCTATGTGGCGATGGGTCAGTACGATCGCGCCGAGGTCGCGTTCGCGCAGCAGGTGTCGATCGCGCGGCGGCGGGATGATGCCATCACATTGGCCTATGGTTTGAATAATCTGGGCGTTGTGCTGCTACAGGGCAATGCGATCGATGAGGCGGAGTCGTTTTTCTCGCAGGCGTTGGCGGAAGCGGAGACGATCGCGAATCCGAAAATGATGGCGATTTCGCTGAATAATTTGGGGCTAATCGCGGCGGCACGTCAGGATTTTTATCAGGCGATCGTGCAGTACGAGACGGCGCTGAAATGGCGCTGGAAAGCGGATGATTCGACCGGTGAGGCGACGACGTATAACAATCTTGGGGATGCCTACTGGGCGGTGGATGATTATGACAATACGATCGGCGCTTACGGGGCGGCGCTGAGTGTGGCGCGTGCCAGCCTCGATTTTGAGAATCAGTTCCGGGCGATCGATGGGTTGGTACTGGCACACCAAAATGTAGGCCGCTTTTTCCGCGCTCAGGAGTTACTCGAAGAGCGGCTGGAGATTGCACGACGAGAGGAAAACGCCGCCGAGGAATTGCAAGCCCTGCGTCGGTTTGCGAGTTTGTATACGATCGCGGGTTCCTATGATGAGGCGATCCGGTTTTATCAAGGGGCGATTATGATGGCGCGGGATCTGGGCGATCGGGCGATCGAGCTACGTTTAATCGACGAACTTACCCAAATCCAGATGGTGTCGCGTAACTAAGTCCTGGGTCACGATTGAACGGTTGAACGCTTGGGGCGCATGGCTCACGTGAGTCAGAGGAAGGCACGCATCGGTTCAGGTTTGGGGACAGGGCTGAGAGTTCTCAATTGATCGGTGCGTCCTGTCCGGTGGGAATGGGTAAGCCTAGTTGGGGGCTTTCCGTTGATCGGTGCATCCTGTACCCGTGTGGTGAGCGATACAACCAGAAAAAACGGACTATGGAGGGGCGAAAGAACCGAGCCGATCGTCCGGGTTTCCAGATCTTTGCCTGATCATCCTCCTTAAGGTTGTCCGTTATACTGTGAACCGGAGCGATGTAAATAAAAATGAATTGTAGCGACCTGTAACCTGAGCGCGTCAACGGAGGTTTCTAGCCAAATTTCAGATTAAATCTAATTTAAAGTTAAATCTTGAACTGAATCTTGAGATTTGGGTTTGAGATTTGATTTAAAACTTTAATCTAAGACTGGAATCTGAGACGTTTAACTTGAAGCTTTCATCGAAAGGCTTTAATTAGAGGTTTTGATGGGAAGTTTTGATTGGAGGTTTTGATCTGAACCTCAAATTTGGTTAGCCCTTTGATCGGCGTTAGCTGATGAACGCTGTAGCCCAGCGCAGGCGCAATTGTCGCTCCCTTCACACCGGATTCAACACCGTATTTACGAGGTCAATGCTATGGCTAGTTCTGCTTCTCCTGCCGCCGCGCCCGTTGGCGCCTCTCTCAGCCTTCACGATAAAACTCCTGTATGGAGTCACCTGAAACAAGCGATCGCGAAAAGCTCGGGCTTCCAACGCTGGCAGATCGAACGCCAAGACATCGAGACCGATCACAAATCGCTCGACACCCAAGTTTCTAAGTATCTGCGCGAGACCCTCGAAACCCTGGCCTATTAAGCCGAAATTTTGGGACTTCGTGGCGATGCACCCTGCATGAACGCTAAACTTGTCCGTCAGCCTCAGCCCTGCACCTTCGATCGTGATGCGTTGTTTGAGGCTTGCACATGACAACGCCTTAAACCAAAAAAGAGCGGCTGACCAAACTTGGTTTACCGCTCTTCTTTGATTTGCTTTAATTTGTTCCGGTCTTCACCGTTGACTTGAAGTCAAACTAACAAAAACTCCCCAGGTAAGATTCGAACTTACGACCAATCGATTAACAGTCGACCGCTCTACCGCTGAGCTACTGAGGATTGCTCTGTGACGCGATATCTATACTAGCCACAGACGCTAGGTTTGACAACCCCTTTGCCAAACTTTTTTTTGATCGGGGTGATGTCAGCGAGAACTGGAGAGCGATCGCATCACGATCGAAACAACCGTACGCGCTGGGTTTCGTGCTGCATACTCGCCAACGATAAACCCCAGCCGCTCGTTTCCAGGTCGTCATCCTCCGCTTCGATCGCAAAGGTCGCCGCACGTGCGATCGCCCCATCCAGCGCCCGTAGCACACGCTGACCGTCGGTTTGTCCTAACGGAATCAGCTTCACCCCAGCCCCGATCGCGTTCGTCACCCAGCTTTGCAAAAATCCGATCGCGCTTGACCGTTCATCGATCCCCGATTGTGCAGCGGCAATCCCAAAGGCGATCGCAAACTGGATCTCGGTCTCGATCGCATCGCGCGTCTCGACTTGATCGATCCGCGATGCGGCATCCAGCCAGGGAGAAACCTTGGGATCGAGCGATCGCACCAAATCTGCGAGCGCCCGCCCCATCTGTTCGCTTTGGCGTCGTAGTTCGGTGGTTTCGCGCATGGCCGCAAGCCACGCATTCCAGTGAGCGATCGCCGCTCGATCGCCCGTCAGCACCGCTCGGTGAACGCGTAACATCACCGCCCCATCAATCCGTACGGAACCGTGGGTCAGCTCTCGGGTTAGCCACGATCGCAAATCAGCAGCGGAGGCAATGCGCCCCGACTCGATCACAAATTCCAATCCCTCGGAATAGCTATAGGCTCCGACGGGTAGGGCTGCGCTCGCGAGTTGCAATAATGAGAGTAGGGCGATCGGGTTGAAATCTGAGCTTAAGTTTGAAGGCATGGTCGTGGGGCAAGTCGTGGTTAATCTACGCTGGTGAAGAGAGGGATCATGCCGAATGGTGAGCGGGAGCGATTGATTGGAAGTGATGGTGATGGATTGTGAGCAATTATGACTGGGCGGTATGCTGATGGGCGAGTTATTGATAATTTGCCTCGTTTTTAATTCTGCTGTGTCGGCTCTTGTGTCGGATTTGCATCGCTCATGACTGAAACATCCGTTCCTCCTATCACAGTGGCGATCGTCGATCGCGATCGGATTTTCAGCCTCGGGCTGCAAGCCTGGACGAGTGAATCTCTTGGTCGCGATCGCGCGGTTCGTGTGGAACTGTTTGAGCGGGTGGCTCCCTTGCTCAAACGCTTGGAGGAAATCCCGATCGCCCTGGCGATTGTGGGGGATCTGCCCGCGCCAAAGCGAGCCTATCAAAAGCTGTGCGATCGCGATGTGCGGGTGTTGGCGTTGGTGGAAACCTTAACGCCTGGGGTGCGCGATCGATTGCAGGCGATCGGCGTGCGTGGAGCCTGCCATAAAACCACCGATGCGGATCGGATGGTGATGCTCATGCGGGAAATTTTGGCCGATCGGGAAGCCTGGAACACACTGGACGCGGCCTCACTTCAGGGGAATACGGATCTGGATCGGCTGACGGGTTTGGCCTATGTAAACGTCACGCTGGCTCGCCTGGATCGGCGCTTGGAGCGATCGGGATTGTCACAGCTCGAACGCTGGTTTCTGGAAGGGCAACGCCGCGAAGTGTTGGCGGCACGCTGGATTGTGCGGCAGGTTTTTGCGTCGCAATCTGCGTCCGCTCCAAGCCCACCTCCCGAACCCACCGCCGATCGCCCCGAGGCGAGTCCCTCTAGCGCCTCCAATTCTTCCCGCTCCTCCGCCACCTCCTCACCCATTCCGCCCGCCCGCGCCCTCGATCGCCTGCCTTCAAAGCAAGCCCTGAGCGCTCCGGCAGAACTTCGCGCCCTGTGCATCGATCGGGTGTTAACGCAATTGCAAGGCGAAACCACAAACTTAACCGGTCACCCCCTCGAAATTGACATCCTGAGTCCAGACAAACGGCGCGAGCTGCTGGCGATCGTCCTGCGGCGGTTTGATGATGCGATCGCGGAGGCTGTCGCCGAAGCCGTCACGGTGGATCGGCTCTATGGCAATCGTGATCGGATTTTGAGCGAGGTGTGGAATGAAGCCGCATTTTCCTTTTTTGGCTATTACCGCACCGTCGCGATCGATGGTCAAACCGTCGCGATTATCGATGCCGTCCTCGAAAGTCGTGACATCGCTCGGAAAACCATCCTCGATCGCATTCCCTTTGTGCCTGAGTTGCTCGCCTCGCTGGTCTGCGGTGCGCCATTGGTGGTCGATAATACGACCTATGCTGCCGGTAGCTCCGAAGCCTGTTTTCGCGCTCAGATGTTACTCGAAAATGTCCTGATTCACGTAGCCAACGCGATCGTGCAGCCTTTGCTGGAAAAGTTTGGTGATATCGAGTCGATTAAGCGTGACTTTTATGATCGTCGCTTACTCAGCACCCGAGAAATCGAGCGCTTTCGCAATGACCTATCCTGGCGCTACCGCTGGCAAACCTACATCAGTGACCCGACGGCAATCTATGAAAGTCGCCATCAGATCTACGTGTTTGGCGATCTCGGCCTTCGTCAACTCTCGATCTATGCCCCGCGCCGCCACGAACTCGACGAACTGGGCAGCTTTCAGCAGGCGGTGACGCTGGTGCTAGAGGGACGCGATGCCCTAGCACCGCGTGTGCGTCAGGTGGTGTCGATCGTTGGGAGTGGTTTGGTGTATGTGTTAACCCAGGTGGTCGGGCGTGGGTTGGGCTTGATCGGGCGCGGCATCCTGGATGGGATTGGAAATGCCAAGCTCGATCGGGCGGTGCGCAACGGTAACGGTCGCCGCAATTCGTGATCGGCGATCGTCTCAATCGCCTTGATGGGTCTAGTGCGCGACCTGATACACCCGATCGTAATACTTCTGATAATCCGCCGATAGCAACGGCTTCCACCAGGACTCATTCGCCAAATACCATTCCACCGTTTGCCGTAACCCTTCCTCGACCGTCACCGACGGCTCCCAGCCCAGCTCGGTTTTAATTTTCGTGGCATCGATCGCGTAGCGGCGATCGTGACCCGCCCGATCCTGCACATAGGTAATCAGCGACTCACTCGGGCGCGTCGGCAGATTCGGCGCCAGTTCATCCATCAACGCACACAGCATTTTGACCAAGTCAATATTGGCTACCTCGTTATTGCCACCGACGTTATAGGTCTCGCCCGGTTTACCCGTATGGATCACCGTATCGAGCGCACGGCAATGATCCCGCACAAATAGCCAATCGCGTACATTCAGCCCATCGCCGTAGATCGGTAGCGGCTTCCCAAGCAGAATATTGAGGCACACCAACGGGACGAGCTTTTCAGGGAAATGGTAAGGGCCGTAGTTGTTGGAACAGTTGGTGATGATGGTCGGCAGGCCGTAGGTGTGGAAGTAGGCGCGGGCGAAGTGGTCGCTACTGGCTTTCGAGGCGGAATAGGGGCTATTGGGGGCGTAGGGGGTGGTTTCACTGAAGGCAGGGTCGTCGGGTTCGAGGCTGCCGTAGACTTCGTCGGTGGAGACGTGGAGAAAGAGGCCGGACTTTCCCGCGTTGGTCAAGGTTGGGTAATAGTGGCGGAAGGCTTCGAGGAGCGTGAACGTGCCGATAACGTTGGTTTGAACAAAGGCATCGGGGCCGAGTATCGATCGATCGACGTGGGATTCGGCGGCAAAATGGGCGACGGTGTCGATCGCCTCATCCCGTAGTAGAGTATCGACGAGGCCGCGATCGCAAATATTTCCTTCAACGAGGCAAAACTCGGGTTTGATCTCGAGGTCGGCGAGGGTGGCCGCGTTCCCTGCATAGGTGAGCGCATCGAGCACGACGACGCGATCATTGGGATAACGCTCACACCAGTGATGGGTAAAATTCGAGCCAATAAATCCGGCTCCGCCCGTGATTAAAATATTGCGCGACGGTCGATTGCTGTTGCTCATCTGTCTATCGATATCTATTAAAGAATCTCTGCGATACGTGACTAGCCGTTTCAATCCATTACAGCTTTGCGCTCAACGACGCCCCGTAATGTCGTTTGAGAATACCCTAAACCCAGTGAGTTTGGGGGGGCATGATGGTGTGGAGCGATCGAGGTCTGCTGAACCCACATCTACGGGTTAGGGAGCAAACGTACACGGATCGGTGTGGGATGAGCTTGGTCAATTGCGCAGGAGATCACGGATGAGCCTATCGACGATCGAGTCTGCCGAGCGTGGCCATCCTCAGGCGATCGCGGCGGTGGTTAAACATGTCCTCACCCAAAAGAAGCTGGCCGATCGTGTCACCGTTCGCGTTCTGTACAAGGTTTTGCCCTCTTCGTCCGATCGCCCTTCAGGTCAAGCGTCAGACCACTCCGCTGATGCACCGGCGGACTCTCCACCCGCTCTCGTTATCTTCATTCGCACCCCGACGAAACCCGATGCTACGTTGTGTCTCAAGGTTGTCCGTCACCTGCTGCAACGCTTGACGATTCATCGCTTCGTTCCCACGGTGGTGGTCTGCGGCCAAATTGACGGGCGTAAGTCTCCCGTTTGGTCGAAGCGGATTGGCCTAAGTCAATGGTCTTCCGACACGGCGATCGCGCCCCTCCTACCCGAAAATCCTCCGGCCAACCAACCGATCGCCCCGAGTTCGCCCGCTGCTCGCCCTTCAGTTTCATCTCGTTTTCACTGGCGCAATCTGGGGATTTTACTCGCAGTTTTGGTGGCGGTCGGCGCTGTCCTCCGAATGCTGGGCGGTTTGCTGAGTGGGGGCATGGTGGGCGTACCCAACGGAGTCGCCAGTGTGTTGCGTCCGATGACGCGCTTCGTTTCCCAGCGAGCGAATGCCGCTCTCGCGGGAATGCAGCCCCCGCTCGAAAAATCCTTACCCACGGATTGGAGCCGCCTGTTACCGGTGATCGAGCCGCCGCCACTACCAGCCAATCTGACGCTTGAAACCGTGACGATCGCAGCGGTGGGCGATATCGTCCCCGGTACGAACTACCCCGAAACTCGTCTACCCAACCGCCCCGAAGATCTGTTCGTCCCAACTGCCGATGCTTTGCGATCGGCTGACCTCACATTTGGTAACTTCGAGAGTGTCCTCACCGACGCCCAAACCCCGAGCAAAGATGTCAGCCAACCAACAACCTTTGCGTTTCGAGCGCCACCGTTTTTTGCCGAAGCGTTCAAACTAGTCGGCTTCGATGTGTTGAATGTGGCGAATAATCATTCGTTCGATTTTGGCGAGCGTGGCCTGAGTGATACCTATCGCCATTTCAACGAAGTGGGGATTGATCTCGTCGGCGATCGCACAACGATTTTGGTGCGTAACGTCAACAATGTGAATGTCGCGTTTCTCGCTTTCAGTCCCTACGCCGCGCATAATTCCGTCAATGATCTCGATCGGGCGCGGGAGATCGTGCAGGAGATCGCGTTGCTCGGTCTCTGGCGGGGAGGGTTCTTCGAGCACGCGGCGTTCTATGGCGGCACGGCGTTGAGGATTTTCCACGGGCTCCGCAGGTTTTCGGAGGACCTCGATTTCACGCTGCTCGCCAGCTACATCGGCGCCAAGTTTGCCACGGTCGCCTCGATCGACACGCCGGAGACAAGCCTTCGTCGAGAAGTACAAGGCGCGCAGCGATGGCCAGGACCCGACGCTCTATTCGGCGGACGCCTACGGCGTGCTCTACCTGGTTAAGGCGGCGGCTGAAAAGGCCGGATCGGTCGACCCGGAAGCCGTGCAGAACGCCATGCGCGGCCTGAGCTGGGAAACGCCCCAGGGCACGAAGACCATCCGAGAAGGCGACAATCAGGCTGTCATGACCATGTACGTGGTGCAGATCAACGACGGCGACTTCGAGGTGAAGAAGCCTTTTCTCTTCTGCAATCCCGTCGACAAGAACGGCGAGGGAATCATCGAACAGGCCGATCATCTCACTCCGCCGGGTGCGGGCCGACGTACGCGAGGCGACGGCTGGGCGGCAGGTCTCCTGGACCTCGTCGACGCTGGAGAACCCGTTCTACTTCCGCGTTGCGGTGGACGAGCTGCGCAACGCGACCACCGGGATGACCGGGGTGACCAACACGCTGGGCGCCCTGCCCCGCGCCGGGTGATCGACGCAGCCTTCTGGCGCACGATCGAGGACAGCGGCAACCCGGACTATTTC
>JAAUPN010000315.1 GCA_012033105.1 Coleofasciculaceae cyanobacterium RL_1_1 | reverse complement strand
CCGCGAGGAGGTCCGCAACCGGCATGTCACCGCAGGCAGCCATCCATGCCGGTTACGACAAGGCCTTCTCCACGATTGCCGACGCCAACATCACCACGCTGATCGCCGGCATCGTGCTGTTTGCCTTCGGCACCGGCCCGGTCAAGGCTTTGCCGTGGTCCTGTGTATCGGCATTCTCACCTCGCTGTTCTCGGCGCTGACCCTCGTGCCGATGCTGTCAGGGCTGTTCCTCGATCGGCGTGAGGCGAACATCATGCTCGAAAGCGATCGGCAGGATGGCGAATTTCGTGGCGGTAACTGGATCGAGCGCCAGGTGGCGCGGATGTCAGCCACGTTCCGCCAGTTTCAAAATCGACTCGAAGCAACGCTACTGTCAGCGGCGAACTGGTCGATCGGTCAAGGCCGTAAACTGCGCCGCCTGTCGGTTCTAGGCGCGATGTCGGTGTTGCTGCTCGCCACGCTGACACTTCTACCCCAGACGGACTATCTGCCCGAGGCAACCGTAATATTGTGATTTGGCTGACGGAGCCATTTCCCGGAACCAGCACCGAAGAGTCCGTACGTTTGACCGCCGATGTACGCGATTTTGTCCGACAGCAGCCCGAGGTCAACAACACGTTTTTGTTTCCCGTTCCGGTCTACGCGGCATCGGCTTCGATTTAAAAGAGCGCTACGCCAACGGCGCAGGGTTAAACGGTATGATTGCCCGACTGCTTCCAGCGGGCGGACAATTTCCCGGTTTCCGCTTCCTCTTCCCCATTCGCGTCCCGATTTTCAGCGACCCCGGCAAACAGTTTGAAGTCCAAATTATTGGCCCCGATCTCCAGGAACTATCGACGATCGAGCAAACTGTAAGCGATCAACTACGCGGCGTCGAGGGTATCGTCAACGTGCGATCGAACTTCGTCTACGGTGCGCCGGAGCTGAAGGTATACCCCGATCGCGATCGGCTCGCTCAGGTCGGCCTCACAGAAGCTGAGGTTGGAGCGGTGGTCGAAGCCGCGCTGGGTGGGCGCTTTACCTCGCAATTTATCGATGGGCAAGAGGAACTCGATGTCACGGTTGAGCTGAAAAACGCGGCAGCCGAAACGCCCGATCAACTGCGTCAACTGCCGCTTTATACCAAAGACGGCTTAATCGTCCAGCTCGGCGACGTTGCCACCGTCGAAGAAGGCATCGGCCCCGACACCATCAATCGTGTTGATTTGGAGCGATCGATTACACTCACCGCCACCGTCGCACCGAATGCGCCCCTGGGCGGTACGGTCAGCGCCACCGAGACTGATGTTTTAGCAACAGTGCGCCAAACCCTGCCCAGCGGCTACCGTCTCGAATTGGCCGGTTCAGCCGATCAGCTCGCTGAAACGCTCAGTCAGCTCCTGTCGGCCTTCGTCCTATCCCTGCTCATCACCTACCTGTTATTGATGGCGCTCTATCGCTCCTTCCTTTATCCGCTGGTGATCATGGCGACGGTTCCGCTAGGCTTGACCGGGGCGCTGGTGAGCCTCGTCCTGATCAATTGGATTCCCGGCGTGACGATTCCGCTCGATATGATCACAGGTCTCGGGTTCGTGATTTTGACCGGGATCGTGGTCAATAACGCCATTTTGCTTGTCGATCGCGCTTTACAGCTCCAAACCGAACAGGGCTTGGAGTATCACGAATCGCTCTACCAAGCCACGCGCGATCGCCTGCGTCCGATTTTTATGTCCGCCGCGACCAGTGTTCTCGGAATGTTGCCCCTGGCGGTGATGCCCGGTTCCGGTGCGGAGCTGTATCAGGGCTTGGGTGTGGTGTTAACGGGTGGGCTGGCGTTCTCGACGATCGTCACGCCGACCATGGTTCCGGCGCTGATGGGTCTACTGCGAGACTTTGGCTCCGACCAACCTGATCAAAACCAACCGCCAGACCCGGAGTCGAGCATTGATGTCCAGGACGATCCCGCCGACGTGCAGGAGCCGGTGGCGCTGCGATCGTAGTCTCTCCTGATGTTTCAGGGACTGACACAACGTTTGATCTTTAGTTTTATCTTTGAAGCAGACACTAAAGATCATTTCAACAGTGACGAGCTTAAAACTCGTTACCAATGCAGCACAGACCCTGTAGAGTTTGGCGATGGCATTGGCGATGCCTGTTCTTCGGCAGCACGCAGCCGTATGCATCCCAATAGTCGGTATAGCCCTTCTTTTTGAAGAGTGACAAAAGAGGGATAGATGCATCATGCTGGCCGGTGTTCGGTCAGCATGATGCTCGGTCTCTTCATCGCTATGCTCCCTTTAGGTATAGGTATCGCTCCTCCGTAAACTAAAAAGCGGAACACTATTTCTGGAGTTGTATATTGCTCAAGATGTCTGGATATTTGATCGTTAACTTCAAGTCCACCATTGCTCACTAGAATTTCATAATCATCAGAGATAGGAGAGCCTTCTACTTCTGAATTTATAATAGATTCGGCGAGTGTCAATCCTCGTTCTAGGTGGATGTTATTCAATATGCTGGCTATTGATGCTGCTGCATTAGCCTCTGCAATTCCATAGAGTTCAGTTGGGTCAGTATATCTGATTGGACTCGCATTTCCATATAAGTATACTTATTTAGTGTTATGGGGGTGATTTGCTTACCCTCACAAGTATCCCGCTACCCAAAGCGCCCGCTGTTCTGGTCGTAAAAGCGTTGCCGCAAATAGTACTGGTCTAAATCAGAATCAAATTGCTCCCCAGCAAACAGATAGTCACTAACGATTGATCCAGAACTACCAATCGTCTCCCCATACGCATCATAGTCATACGCCGCAACAACATTCCCATCAATATCGGTCAGCGCCCGCGTACTCCCCAACCCATCCGTAAGGAACATTCCATCGTGCCTGCGCTCTGCGTTGGCACGCATCTCTAGACGCTCTGCGTCGCAACTTCACGGGACGCAGAGCGTCCCAATGGCATTCCCACGCAGAGCGTGGGAACGATAGAAGCACGGAGTAAAGAAAAAAGGGAAAAAGCGCAAAGAGCTAGATATACATACAATATTCAAAAAAAAGACTCAAAGGGCAAAAGGGAAAGAGAGTAAAGGGCGAGGAGAGCCTGGGCGCGGCGCAGGCCACCCGAAACCCCGTGAGGTTGTAACGGTTATCGCGCGAATTGTAGTACCGAGACGCGGAACGGCAAGACCTCGGATTGTAAGACCAGGAGCCGCCTTTTATAATTTTTGTACTATTTTCATTTTTACTATCTAGCCACGCACTGCCAATTGTGACCGTCACAACCAGGGCATCAAAATCGGCCTCTATGCTTTGTGCTGAGAGTGTTTTAGCGATTGCACTAATTTACTAATTAATAGAAGAAAGCAGAGAAGACACGTGATTATTGAGTGAGCAAAACAGAGTCAAAAGGAGGAAACTCTCATCTAAATGAAACACTGCACGACGGTTCAGCTCAGTACTCTCCGTCTGTGGAGGCGTTCTAACCCCATATAGTCAGTTCAATTATTTTCAGAACACCCTGAGAGCATTGAGCAGAGTCGAAACGCGGTTTGCGAGCAAGCAGAACAGAGTCAATATATCTCGCTTTTTATAGCAATTTCACGGTTCATGAGTGACAGTAGCAAGAGTGAGTAAACCAATGGAGAATGTCAGATTCGGAAACGGTGGCAAACACTTGTTCGAGAGCCTCGACTAAGGCGGCAGAAGTTTGAGCTTTGAGAGCTCTCAAGCTAGCCTTGAGTTTCGACCACATGTTCTCAATCGGGTTGAAATCGGGTGAATAAGGCGGCAGAAACAGCAGCTCGATTCCCGCCTCGTGACAGAGCTGGCG
>JAAUPN010000009.1 GCA_012033105.1 Coleofasciculaceae cyanobacterium RL_1_1 | reverse complement strand
CGTGACGCACTTCATCACGACTTAGTAGCTCATCCCGAAAGTCGGTGAGGTTGAGTTTGCCATCCCAGGCAAGGACAAAGGTGCTATCGAGTGTCGAGCCAAATTGTCCGTGGGTGGCGAGATGAATGATCGGATGGGAAGCGTAGCGCAGGGCGTCTTTGAGTTGCTTGAGGGTGAATTGTTGATTGAGACGCAATTCGGAGGGTAGGCGATCGGCGATCGCCTCGACCTCGTCCCGTGCACCGGGAAGTGGGCGAAACCCTAGGCGGGCATCTTCGAGCGCTCCTAGAAAAACGCTGAAGGGCTGGCGGTGCTGCGGTGTGGTTTCGAGGAGTTGCAGGCTAGGAGCTAGGGCGATGTTGTAGCGCTCGATCGCATAATGCTGACCATCAAACAACGCCGTCATCGGAATTGTTCGCAAGGGTGCATCCAGTACAAACACCAGTGTTTTTATCCCCGCTGACTCTAGACGGTCGCGAAAGGGGTCAATAATCCAGCGATCGAGGCGCTGCATGGCCTCTTGTTGTTCTAGGAGGCCACGCGATCGACTCATGGACGATCGCGCTGCTGCCGCAGCCGCCAACGTGACCGCTTGCGGCTGCACGACCGTATGGCGCTGCATGGTGTTGTCCGGTAAGGACAGGAGAATTTCGAGCCGATCGGACAAGACGATCGGGTACAGAATGGCCGCCTGGGGGTCAATATTGCCGACCTCGATCGGGCGACTGGTTAAACAATTGGCGCGAAAATAGTTGGCGATCTCGGCCACTTGCAGCGCTTCGAGTAGATCCCGTGCTTCGCGGATTCGCGTCCTGGCTGGCCTGGGGTTGTAGCAGTAGCCCGATCGCTTCACGATAGATCGGCTCGACCGTAGTTTGAAATGAGAGTTGTGTATTGCTATCCGATAAAGCATACGCCTGTCGAAAACTGCGGAATTGCCCGATCGCCTGCCGGTAGGCGTCCAGTGCTTCCATTGGACGGTGCGCTTGGATGAGCCAACGACCGAGATGATGATGATAAATCGCTGCAATGTCCATGGCCTGGGCTTGGTTGGCGAGGGCGATCGCATTGTGAGTCAGCTCAATGGCCGCTGTGAAATTACCAAGATCGCCATAGAGCTGCGCCAACTCGCTCACGAGCTGTGCCTGGGTACGGTGATCGCCGAGGTCACGACGATCGACAATTCCAGCACTGAGGCCAGTGGCGAGATCGTGCGGGCGATCGCCCAACGATCGGTGTGATGATGCCAATCCCGGACACGCTCGGTCAGGTAGATCTGAAGCTGTGCTTTGGCCTGACTGCTGGGTAAATCGATCATGCGATTCAAGATGGCTTGCAGCGCGGTGTTGATCGCTGGGGTCTGCGGCGTCTGAGGCATCCCGATTACATCGAAGGCCGGATCGCTCAAGGATGCTTGCGGATCTGTTTGGCTCTGATCCTGGGCGATGTTGATCGCCATCTCGCTATCGATCGCGCCCAATTCAGCGGCGATCGCGCCCGTACGGTTGGGGCTAATGGCAGCGGCTTCACGGTAATGCTGAACGGCGAGGCTTAGGTCTCCGCGATCGTAAGCTAAACGTGCTAAACGAGAGAGCAGCGTGCTTTGAGCATCTCTCAATTGGGCTTGACGCGCCAGCCTGAGAGCCTTTTCAAACAAATCCTGGGCGTTATTCTGTTGTCCGATCATCAGCTCGACATCCGCGAGACGCAGCAGGTTGAGCGTTTGTAGCTCGATGGTTTCTATCCGATCTCGGTCAATCTGATCTAGGTCATCCCGCACCGTCGTTAATTGTTGGCGAGCGCGTTGATATAGACCGAGTTCGTGGTAGAGGGCCGCGAGATCGAGCTGAGTGGCGATCGTCCCCACAGTGTCGTCAATCTCTTGATAGAACAAGAGCGCCGCTTCCCAACTGTCGATCGCCTGTTCCGTTTGACTATTGGCGTACTGAAGCTGACCCTGCTGCGCCTGAAATTGAGCCTGGAGTGCAGCGGGGGGATGGGTCAGATCATCGAGGAAGGCAATGCCGCGATCGAGGGCGATCGTCGCCGCTGCAAATTCACCCATCTCGAAGTACGTGCGCGACAGCATGTAGGCACTTCCGGCAGCATCTACCCACTGCTGTAGACGTTCATAGTGGGCGATCGCCGCTGCAAAATTACGTTGAGCTTCGGTGTAGTGATGACGCTTCAAGGCATCGCGTCCCATCTGTTCCAGATCGTTGATCCTGGCCAGGGGAAGCACATCTTCGGTGGTGGGTGGGTGCGGGTGTTCGATCGTCATTGGCTGGGTGGATGCTAGATCGATCGCGAGAACGGGGCGCTCAAAATCAAAAGGGTGACCCCAAGCGGTGTTGATCTTCTGGGGGAGCAGTTGCCCGAAACCTACCACCAGCAACCAGGTCATACAACCTAACGCGAGTCGAGATGCAATGTTGCGGTGTTTTCGGTGAAAAAATGGGCGGAGTTGATGGGGCGGGCGAAGGTTTAGCCGAGTTGTTTGACGGATCTGAGTTGAAATGTATTGGAGTCGGCAGCGTGCAGCCTGAAAAACCATAAGCTATTGCGATTGTGTTTGGGACTCGACCTCGGATGAAGGGGAATGGGTCGGTAGCTCCGGCGATCGGGGTGAGGGCATAACACAGGACGGCGATCGCCCGTGATCCGGCGTCACGGCAGCGGAGTCCCCAAGCTGGATACGACCGTCATCGTAATACCAGCGGCTTGCTTCGAGGAATTTTAGTGGTGTCGTCGGGTCTAGGGCTGAGGTGGCTTGAAAGGTCGTATCGATCAGGGCTTGAGGTGTGGTGGTTGGCGTGGCGGTTGGTGTGGTGGTTGGTGTGGTGGTTAACGATGGAGCTGAACGATGACCTGAAGTCGAGATGGACGGAGCCTCGGTGGGCATCAGCTCGCGCCAATCGCGATCGTCATGCCAGGTCGTCGTGCTAGCGAGGGTACGATCGAACAAACCGATCGTCTGTCTGTGATCGACGATTGAAAAGCGATCGCGATTACTCGTCGAGCAGTCCTGGGCGAGCAAATTTGGGGTCAATAGCTCGCTGGATAACGAGACTAAATTCGGGTCGGTGATGATCGTGTCATTATCGACTTCCACCACGCCATCAATTCCCAGCTCAGAACTGGCGTCAAGCTGGCTGCGATCGTCAAGAAAAAAGCCCCGAGCTTCAATCCGAACCTGGCCGCCACTGCCACTAAAGGCATTCGCCGAAATCTGACTGCTCCCGATCGCGGCAAACACACCCGTACGGAGCAAGAGATTACCTCCATTCCCTCCTCCCAAGATCGCGTTACCGGCCTGGGTTGAAAGTTCGCTGGTGTTTTGCAGCACGGTACTTAAACGGGAGCGGATCGCGAGGTTCCCCCCTCGCCCGAGCTGCTGCTGGCCATGATGCTGGCACGGTCATCAAGAAGCAGAGTCTCCACATCAATGTTGATGTTGCCCGCATTTCCCAGTCCCTCACTGCTCGATGAAATTTGGCCTTGGTTTTGAAGCACTAAGTTTTGGGCAGAAATCGACAACTCGCCACCGTTGCCAACACTGCCCGATCCGAGCCGGAGGGTTCCAGACGATAGACCACTGACGGAAAATAGGTTCGAGGTCTCCCCGCCGACAATCAACAGACGATCGCGAACATTAACAGCCAGTGATCCGGCATTGTTTCGCCCCAATGTCGTGGTTGAGATACTACCGCCATCCAGCAGCGCGAGATTTTCCGCCTCGATCGTCATATCTCCACCCCGTCCCGCATCCGATCCCTGACTGATGGTGGCCGTCGTTAAGATGCCACCATCGATGACAATATCGCCGACCGTTCGGATGGTTAAACGACCCGCATCCCCCGATCGCAATGCCGACGGTGTAATCAGCCCTCCATCCCGCAAGATTAACTCCCCGGCTTCAATCTCAATATTGCCCGCCTTGCCTGCACCTGCCGAGCCGGAAATAATGCCGATGCTGAAGTCTGGAATGTCGGCACTCGAAAAAAATAGCCCTGTGGCTTGCGCTCCGGTCTCTTGGAGGCTACGGGCGGTCACCAACACCTGATCGCTGGCTCGGATGCGAATATCACTGCCCTGTCCTGTATTGACCGTCGCGGTTCTGATCGAGCCGTTATCAACCTCTAGCAGACGTAGATCGAGATCGATCGCGCTGCCGTTGCCGGTGACAGTTTCTGCGGCGATCGTACCACCCGAGTCCAACCGTAGGGTGTCACCCACCACGACCAAACGGCCCGGATCGCCAAATCCCCGATTGGCCACCTGGATCTGTCCTCCATTTTGAACCTGAAGTAAGGGAGTGGTAATCGTTAGGTCACCGGCATCACCAGTCGGCGCGATGTTGACCAGATCGGGAACGATATCCTGAACCAAGAGCGGAAGCAACGTGCTGGTGGTAATCGATTCGGTGGAACTGACGATGCTACTGTCACCCGCGATCGAGCTGCGATTGTCCAGCGTGATCGAGGTCGGACTGTGGATCGTGACATTCCCGGCATGACCCGAGGCGACCGATAGCGACCCCACACGAGACCCATCAAAAATAGAGAGTTGGGGGGCGTTAATCTCGACGTTACCGGCATCGCCGATGTTAAACGTGCTAGTCCCGAGAGTGCTCCCCTGTGTATCAATTTCTGTCCCTTGCAACCGTACACCCTCAGTCATATTGACTTGAATATCGCCACTGCGTCCCGCGCCTGTGGTGAGGGTAATCAGAGAGCCGCCATCTTCCAGTACGAGCTGACGCCCCCGAAAGTGAAGATCGCCGCCATCACCGATCGCCAGCGCCGTCGAATTAATATTGCTGATCTCTCCCGGTTGTTCCGGCTTAAAGCCCTGCACCAGAATTTGATCGCCAACTATATTGAGATTTCCAGCCATGCCCGTGGCGTAGGACAGGGTATTGGCGCTAGCTCCATCCAACAGGTTGAGTCGATCGGTGATGATGATGAGGTCGCCGCCACGACCAGGACTCAATGTCTCGGTACTGATCAAGCTGCCCTGACCGTCTTGGGGTGTGCCATTGATCGAAATATCTGCGGTTGCCACGAGGCGGAGATTCCCTCCTGGCGATGTGCCAAAGTTTTGTAATTGGGCGAAAGCTCCGCTTTCGATCGCGATCGATTCGGCGGCGAGGGTAATTGTACCGTTGGGGAATCCACGGGAGGTTAAGGCTGCACGATCGTGAAGCTGGATACGTCCTCCCAATTCGGCGGCTTGAAAGTCAAGACTCATGCCCTCAGATTGATCGAGATTGCCGAGGCGCACGCGTCCCGATCGTACCCCCCCGACCACGATCGCGCCACTCGATGCATCAAGCTGAATCCGTTGTAAATCAACCGTGCCACCAATGAGACTCAAGGTTTGACCGGGAGCCGTGGACAGCAAGCTTGCGGAAGGTGTTGCGTTGATTGTCCCGCTTGTAACCGCATTGGGTGATAGCAGTCGGTTTGAGATGTTGTCAGCAATGGAGGGAACTGTAATGACCGAATCTCCCCCGATCGCGGTGATGGTTCCCGGTGCGATCGCCGCGTCGAACTGTAGACCGATGGGAACATTGACGGACAAGAGGGGGGGCAGATCGGTGGCGATCGACGCCCAGGTAAGGCCATCGCTAAAGTTGATCGCGTGGGCGGTTGTAGCGAGAAACGAGCCGCTCAGATCGAGGCGGGCGCGATCGCCAAAGTGAAGGCCATTCGGTGCGAGCAAAATCAGATCGGCATTGGCGGCCAGTGTGCCGTTAATGTCTGCGATCGCCGAACCCGTAACACGAGCGAGGATGCGATCCACGCTGTCCGGCGTCACAAAGATCGCGCGAGTGCCATCCCGCAGAACAAACTGGTCAAAACTATGAAATAAATTTGATCCGGCGATCGTACCGCCCAAAATATCGACGCCGGTTTCGCCATCCAGGACAACCGAAGCGTGCGGCAGCGTCGCATCCGGAATAATTTGCGCCATCACTGGCCGCGCCGGGAGACCGATCACCCCCAGCCAAATCGCCCCGATCATCATCCCGAGCGTTGACTCAAGCATCGACCCGAGCGTCAATGGATGGTGGATCGTACCAGCGAACCGCAGGTAACGTCGCCTAACCTGATCGGGAAGTCGTCGTCTCAGTTCAGTCATTACATTTTCGCTCGTCATGTCGAGGGAGTTTCGGCTAGGTCGGCAAACGCGCGATCGCCTCGGAGAGCGTCACCGGCAGGCGGCGCACAATGCGTCCTTGTTCGCGTTCAACGGTTACCAAAGTGACCCGCCCCGTGACGTACAACTGATCGCGATCGGGCGACGATAACTCATAAATCCAGCTAATCCGAACCCCCCGTACCGGCTCTAGGCGAGTCCGCACCGAGACCCGATCGCCCAACCGCAGAGCGCGATGGTAACGCAGGGTGAGATCCACCACCGGCAGATCGCACCCCGATCGCACCAGTTCCTCATACCCCACCCCCAACGCCCGCAAACATTCCACCCGTGCCGTTTCCAGCCAGGTGATATAGGCTCCATGCCACACCACGCCTGCGTAGTCTGTGTGATGGGGCTGAACCCGCGCCTGCACCTCAAACCAGCCATCATCGGTAAACGTACCGCAAGCTTCATCCGCGATCGGCGATCGGCTCGTTTGCCCCGCTCGATCCTGTGCCGTCGATTCGGTTGCACCACCAGAAAACTCCATACACCCATCCCCCAAAATTAACAAGATTCACTATGCGTTATCGGTCATCATAAGTGGGCTGACGGTTTCCATACCGCGATCGGTTTAAAGCGCTGAACGACAGAATTTTGCTCCCCATCTCATCCTAAATCTGATCCGAAGCATTCACCCGATCGCATCACTCAACTGTTAAAAATCCTAAACAGCCAGACTCAATCGCTCAATTCGTCTGTAAGGCTCATAGGTGAGCTTTCGAGTTGTTTTGAGATATTCCTTGAGGAATATTCCTCAAGGAATATCTCAAAGTATTTCAAATCGCCATACTTCGACAAACTCATTTACTCACGATCGCGCGTATGCTGAACCCTACGGCCACTGCCCGAGGCGATCGCAGCAGAGAGATCCGTATACGCATGAGACGTGTACTGCCAACGTGCCGTCATAGCAGATTTTTAAAGAAAATTTCATGAAAAAGATCGAAAAAATTCTAGTCGCCGTTGCTGGACGCGGCTTGTGTGAAGAAGTCGTCAACCAGCTACTCGTATCACCCAGCATCCAAGATGCGAAACTGACGCTCTTGCACGTTGTTCCCGCACAAATTAGCTCCGATGCCGTCGCCGAAAAGTTAGCAGAAGGCGGCAAAATTCTGGCAGATGCGGTGTCTACAATCAACATGGATGCCAGCAAAATTAACCCCCGACTCAAGCAGGGCGATCCGAAAACGATCGTCTGTGACGTTGCCCAAGAGGAAAACGCCGACCTGATCATCATGGGATCGCGCGGACTCGGACGCTTGGTTTCCATCCTCGAAAACTCGGTTAGCCAATACGTCTTTCAGCTCGCCGATCGGCCAATGTTACTGGTGAAAGACGACGTTTACGTCAAACGCTTCAAGCGCATCATGGTGGCACTCGACGCTTCGGACTCCGCAGCCGAAGCCCTCGAATCGGCACTCTATCTCGCGAAGGATTTGCCAGACTGTCAGCTCATTTTGGCTCACGTCAATCCGCCAGATCCTGAACTCGCCGCCAGCGCTGACCCGGTGCTATCCGCCGCTGCGAAGCGTGCCGCACTGCTAGGCGTTTCCACCACCTGCATCACCGAAACCGGCAAAGCAGGCCCCGAGATTTGTAAACTCGCGGAAGACCAAAACGTCGATTTGCTCGTCCTGGGTTCCCCCGATCGTCGCCCCAGTGTGGCGAAAGGCTTACCGGATATTGATCGTCTGCTGGGCAAATCGCTGTCGGACTATGTGCGCGTTTATGCCAACTGCCCTGTGCTGTTAGTCCGCAACAACGGCGAAGCTTAGTTCAGGCTTAGATCCAGCCTTGTTTTCGGTTTGATCTGAGGTTTGGGGCTATAGTTTTTCGCCGTGTGGTTAGGGCAAAATTTCGGTTTTGCGTAGCGCAAGCTTCTAGCTTGCTCGTGGACAAGCAGGATGCTTGGGTTACGTCTGTCCTCAGCAATCTCTGAACTTTGTTCTGATTGAAGTCCACAGCGTGACACAACAAAGGCCGCCTCAGAGTTTCGTCTGAGGCGGCCTTTGATTGATGGCTATCTTATTCAACTCGATCGAGCCAAAAGACCAACTCTATCAAGTGCGATCGAAAAGACTAAGAGTTCGACTCACGGCTTTGCGTTTGGATGTAAAGCACGAGTAGAAAGACCGTCGGAACGAGAACGAACAGCAACGTTGCCAAAAATCCAAGTTCGTTAACCTGCATGAAACCCAGCCTCTAAAACGATATTTGAATGATAATTAAAACCAAGATATCACGGCTTGGTTTTGACACTGACATCTCCATTCACTAAGGTCTGGCAGGCAAGACGATAGCTTTCGGGTTTCTTGCGGAGGCGACGATTTTCCACATCGGTTTTCGGTGAGAGGTTATCCATCCCCTCCACAATTTCAACGATGCACTTACCACACTGACCGTAGCCACCACAGTTCGTCAGCTTACCCCAGTTCGTATAGACATCCACATTGTTTTCTAACGCTTTGAGACGCAAGTTCGCACCTTCCATGGTGAAGGTACTCTTGTCTTCCTCAACGAACTTAATAGTAGCCATAGGTCGATAGTCGAGCGTAAATGACAGGGAACAAGCGATAGCGCAGATCACCAAAGATGTCCACGCCGCTTCTGTGAAGAATTCTAACCAGTGGTGTTAACCTTTTGCAAAGTGTTAAGGGATTGTGTCCCTGAATCGTTCGTACACTGTTGAGCGGACGATCGCTGCACCGATCGGGGATAAATCGCGCCGATCGGGGCTACAGGGTGACATCAATTTCATCCGTGAGCGGATGGTTGCCCACAGCACGACGCAGATTGGCTAAGGCGCGATTGTAGCCGATAATCGCCTCGACTCGGTTCCCTTGGGCTTGGGTGAGGTCATTTTGCGCGGCAATGACTTCGGTTTGGGTGCCAACCCCGGCCTGGAACCGCAGGCGGGCGAGGTCGAGGCTATCCTCCGCGAGTTGGAGGGCAGCTTCTGCGGTGCTGACGTTTTGCAAGCTCGCTTCAAGCTGATAGTAGGATTGTTCGACCTGAAGGCGGACTTGGTTGCGCTGGTTGGCAAATTCGAGTTCGGCGGCAGTTTGGGCAAGTTCCTGGTCGCGGACAGCAGCGCCTGTCGCTCCGCCGTTGAAGAGTTGCCAAGAGAACTGTAGACCGGCGGTATAGCCTTCGGTGAGGCCGCTCACGCCATCATCGGAGTTGTCGAGCAGGTTGGTGGACGCAAAGGCAGCAAGCTGCGGTAGGGAGGCGGCTCGGGCGACTCGCTGCTCTTGACGTGCGATTTCACGCTGGGCGATTTGCTGTTCGAGTTCGGCGCGGCTGCGCAGGGCGAGGACGATGGTTTCCTCGATCGGTAGGTTCCAGGTTCCGGCGAGTTCGATCGGGTCGCTGGCACTCACGCCTAGATTTGGCGGCAGATCGAGTAGCCGTGCGAGGGTGCGACGCGCGACCTGCTGATCGCTCTGCGCTTGACGGAGGCGTTGTTGGTCGTTGGCAAGCTGCACTTCTGATCGCAGGACATCAAACTGTGTGCCGACTCCCGCTCGTTCGAGTGCCTGAGCATCGGCCAAACTTTTCTCAGAGTTGAAGACTGCCGACTCCGCAATCACGACGCTTTGATCGGTATTTTGAATGTTGTAATAGGCTTCGGAAACGCTCAGTCGGGTGTCTTCAGTTTGACGTTCGACCTCAAGCTCAAGCAGGCGCAACCGTTCGCGAGCCGATCTGATATTGCCGTCGCGACTGCCTGCGGTGAAGATGTTGTAGCGCAGCCGTAGCTCGGTGTTCCAGCTTGTACTGGATGAGTCAGTTTGCAAATCGGAGACGCGGCCTTGGATTTCGAGTTGTCGCTGAATGCTGATGCGGGCGTTGGCGGAGTCGCTCCAGGTGTAACTTGATGTGAGGTCGAGCTGCGGCCAGAGGGCGGCTTCGGCGCTGCGGAGGTTTTCCTGTTGGCGCTGGACGCTGACGACGCTGTTTTGTAGGTCGATGTTGTTGCGTAGGGCCAGCTCGATCGCCTGGTCAAGGGTGATCGGCTGATCGCCAATGATGGTTACGTCGTCGGCGAGGGTGGGGAAACGCAGCGGATTGGGGTGGGGGTTGAGGTAGCGCGGGGGTGGGGTATTTTCGTTAAATTGCAGTTTGATCGGACTGTCTTGGGCGATCGCACCATCGAGCATGAGGGTTAAATCTTGGGCGTTGGCGATGATCGGTGTGCCACGATCGGACATGGCCGCTTCGCTGACTGCGTTGGACTCGTTGACCACCGCTGCCGGTTCGATATCAACGGAAACATTGCCAGATTCAACCAGAGCCTGATTTTGTTCCTCCAGCTCAGTATTCGGCGTCGCGTCGTTAACCAGGGACGTTGCTTCGTCGAACGCTTGCGATCGACCGATCTCGGCTGCAACTCCCTCATCGTTTAAATCTAAATCTGTGAGGTCTAGGCTGACCTGTGCGACAGGATTCGTTTGCCGGTCGGCCTCGATCGACGTATCGATCTCTGTCCCCGTTGCCCGAGCCGAGCCGAGCGTCAGCAGGAGCGTGCTGGTCGTCGCAGCGAGGAGTAAGTTCAGTCGAGTCATACGATTTAGTTCGAGCCGGTGTGGACGAATCCGAGATACGGGTTAACAAGGTTGAAGAGGCAGGCGGATTGGTGGCCTGGACTGCCCTGGGTGTTTCTAGGGTGTTTCGAGTCGAGCCGCCGAGCGGCGCGGGACGATCGCTGAAAGCAAGATAACGACCGCATAAAACCCTCTAGCACCATAGCAAGTTTGTCGAGTTTTACTTTAAATTTTTTCGACGGGGAGACCGGGGCGATCGCGGGGTAAATCGACCGGTTGCGCTTGATTTTGCTCGATTTTGTTTGATTGTGCTTAATGTGTGGCGCGATGTGGACGGATGGTCGCATCAGGCCAAGGATTATTTTTATCAGGACTTATGCAAGGGGCGTTAGAAGTTCGACTTCTCACATTGCTCTGAGATTTAGAACGACGACGTTTTGTTTAGAAGTCGAACTTCTGCGTAAGTCCTGTTTCTGAGCGATTTATAAGCGATTCACCCGATAGCTCGCACTTAAACAAAAGGTCTCACCCGGTGCGACTTCAATCACGTCGCTGGCCGCATTGGTTGTTTCTACGCAGATCATCGTTTTGTAATCGGTGTTGCCGAGATCGCCCATCGCGGCGGCTTTCTCGATCCAGGGATTCCAAACCACGGCGGTGGAGTTGCCGCTGGAGGTGGTGTGAATCTGGCGATCAAGGGCTGGATCATCGATCGTTAACACCGCAGGAACATCGAGATAAATCCGATCGACTTCGCTCGTGATCGCGATCGCTCCAGACTGAAATTTACGCGTGTCGCCCTCCACCTTATCGAGATAATACTTACCCTCTAGGCCACGAACTCGGACGCGATCGATGTCGCCGACGGTGAAATAGGTGTGGAGGGCTTGGGTGAGCTTAAAGGGAGTTAAGCCGGTGTTGCGGGTGATCAGTTCCACGGTGAGAGCCTTGCCGACGGTAATCGCGATCGCCAGCTCGAACGGGTGCGGCCACAGGTTGCGGGTGTCGTCGGTGTCGCTCAGACCGAGGGTGAGCTTGGTCGTGCCGCTGTCGATCGCTGCGGTGGCGATCACTTGCCATAGCCGATTTCGCACAAAGCCGTGATTTGGGCGTCCGAGGCCATCGGGGTCAGCGCCAAACCACGGCCAGCAAATGGGGATACCACCGCGAATCGCTTTGCCATCAGCACAGGTGGCGAGGTCACTGACGAAAATCACGTCTTCGGTTTCGTGGTGGGGTTTGTAGCTCAGAACGTGACCACCGTAGAGGCAGATTTCAGCGGTGGCGGTGGCGTTGTGGATCTTGGCGATCGGCTGATCGTCCATGCCGGTGTGAAAGGTGAGCACATCGGCGATCGCATGGTGTTGATTGAGGGTGTCGATCGTCATGGTTTGGCGAAAAATTTGAGGATTAGGAACACGGCGCGATCGGCTCGATCGTACCGCGTTCGCCGTCGATCTGCACCCACTGACCCGACTGCAACCGCTCGAAAGCGTCCGCCACGTCCATCACTGCCGGAATGCCATATTCACGCGCGACGATCGCCCCGTGAGACAGCCGACCGCCCACCGCTGAAATCAGCCCGCCCGCCTGCACCAGCAACGGCGACCAGCCTGCATCGGTGTACGGCACGACCAAAATGGTGTCACGATTGATCGCCAAACTCGGGTCAAACTGTGAAACCAGAACGATCCGCCCCCGAACTTGACCGCGACTTGCACCGATGCCGGTGAGAATTTCGCCCGGTGTTGAGGTGGTGGAAGTTGGGCGGGGAGGTAGGTCGGGGAGAGCTGCGCCGTAAACGAGGCGGGGCAGGGTGGTGCGTTGCCGATCGCGATCGAACTGGGTGCGGCGATACTGAATTAGACGCGGTAGATCGGTGAGGGGGGAAGCTTGAGAAAATTGAGCCGGTGGTGTTGCGGTTGGTTTAACGGCATCGGTGGCGAAAATCTGGCGAATTTCGTCGATCGTTAACCAAAAATATCGCCCGTTGCTGCGATCGATGGGTCTAACGGATCTTGATGTAAGGCTGACAGCTCAAGGGAAGATGGCAATAAATCACGGGCTTTCCCCTGGTGTTCTAGCGCCACAAAACACCAGCGCAATTCCGCCAACAGACGATCGTAAACCTCCGCCACACGACCCTTGAGACGGGCGAACTCTTGCAGCGATCGCGAACCTTTTGGCTTGTCCGCTGGCTGCTTCATGGCGAGCGGTGGCTTGGCGGTGGTCAGGGCTTTGGCCGCTTGCCACCAGAGACGCAACCACCGATCGGGCGTTTCGCGCCAGGTGGCGATCGCGATATTCGTCCCCACGTCGCTGAGATAGCCGTAGAGATCGAGCCACGCATCGAATTGATCCAGCAAGGTACGGCCTGGAGTGTGATTTGGGGTTTGATGTGGGTCTTGGTTTGGATCATTGAGCCACGATCGCAGATCCGCCACTGGCTCGCGAGTTGCCCAGCCCGGATCGTGGCGATCGAGGTGGTGGCGTAGCTCGTTCGCGAGGGTTTGAAACGCTCGTGTCGCCTGAACTTCGGGCATCATGCCGCTATCGAGATCGTCGATTTTGGCGATTTTTTGGCGGATGGCGAGACCGATCGGAGCGAGGATGTTGTAGCGGGTGGCGGGCTGGAGGGCGGCGAGAATGTGATCGAGGCGATCGAACAGGATTTGGGGGGAGTGTTGAGGAGTTTGGAGGTTAATCGGATCGGTGGTGAGTTGCTGGAGCAGTGGGGTGAAGAGGGCGCGATCGTCGCGAGCAAAGGTTTTCGTTAGGCGTAATTGTTGGCCGACGAGACGTAAAAGGCCGGGAAGATTGATCAATAACGTCCGAAATGAAGGGCGCGACATTGATTGGTCACGCACTAAAAATTCAAGACTCTCCGGCGGTAACCCCATGCGCCGAAAAATGTCACCCAACAGTGAAGCATTAAAATAGGCGTGTGAGCCGTGCAGTGTCGCCGTTTGGCTAAAATCCAAACCAGCGGCACGATCGCCCAACACCGTCGTAAAAATCCCCCCCACACGCCACAGGTCAACGGCTGCGAAATCGACCAGCTCAGAGGATGCACTGCACCGGGCGCAACTTCGGCAGCGATGCGGCGCGTCCAGATTGGGTAGAGCGTCGAAATCGGTCGCGCTTGCAGTAGCCACAGTGTCGTACCGTCGTAAGTCCATTCGAGATCCTGGGGTGTGCCGTGGTTGCGGCGTTCGAGCTGGCGGGCGATCGCGGCGATACTTTGCAGGATTTCGCGTAGGCGATCGGGTGCAACCTCGGGAAACTGGTCGATTGTTAGATATTTTTTTGAATTGGTATCAATCTTGGCCTGGTTGAGCGCTTCCTCAAGTACTAACTCGCTGATCCATGCGGTCTGAGATGTTTTAGGACGCCGATCACTCGTGTCGTCAACAGCGATCGCCAACGGTGGGATCGCGTCCGGGATCGTGTCGGGAACCGTAACGCTATACCGTGCCGGTGTGACTCGCCCCGACACCAATGCCGACGCACCACCGGCCACCAGCTCGATCGCCACCTGATCCCCATTCGGCGCCACGGGATCACGACTAAAGGCCACGCCCGAGATCACGCCGCACACCTGCCGCTGCACCAGCAGCGACATGGCGACGGTGTTGCTGCCCCGATCGCGACGGTAGGCGATCGCGCTGGCACTGGAGTAGGAGGCGAGACTGCGATCGAGCGCTTGATTGAGCGTGACGCGATCAACCACATCAGCGATGCTGTCGTACTGACCGGCAGCGGACGCACTGAGCGAATCTTCACCGACCGCCGACGATCGGACGATCACCGGACAATCTCGACTCGGCTGAACACGACGAAATAAGGAATCGCGATCGTCGCCCGATCGCCAAATCCAGCCCGACGGCACGGCATAGCCCCAGGAATGGAGCCGCGATAGGTTCGCCGCTTTCGCACCCACGCGATCGGCGTCCAGTGAATCAGCCAAGGTTTGCAGTTTGGATCGGGTCATTTGAAAATTCACACTAAAACTCTGGCTCCCCTTCTACTTTGTCAGGACTTACGCAAGAGGTGTTAGAAGTCCTGTTTGTCAGGGTTGGGGAATGAGGGTCAACGACGAGGGGACGGTTACAGCGCGTTATGTATACACCGTAGATTACAAACTAGGAGAGTTGCCGCCTGAATCGCAACGGTACAGCCTAACGCCGCGAATCGCTATCGGTCGATGTCCAATGGGTCTGCGATCGCCGGATACACGACTCAATCTTTCAATTCCATCGATCTCGACTTAATATAGGGGCTGGATTGCGACCGATCGCGCTCGCATCGTTTCATCGCGTTTCACATAACCTTGCTGTTGCGGCAGACGGCAGACACACAGCAGATTGACGATTGAACTATGAAAAAGCACATTTTGGCTCTCGTGCCCGGTGGGATCGGTGATCAAATCCTCTTTTTCCAGCCCTAAAAAGCCTCAATACTGCCTATCCTGACGCCCAGCTCACCGTCATCGTGGAGCCTCGCGCTCGATCGGCCTATCGTGTTTCCAAGCTCTTCCACGATCGCACCCTGAATGTTGTTCCCTTCGACTTCAAAGATCGCAACGGTCCGGCAGATTGGGGCAACCTGCTGGGGATCATCCGCGATCGCGAATGTGATGCGATTCTCTCCCTCGGGCGTCGCTGGGGTGTGGGTCTGCTGATGTGGCTCACCGGCATTCCCCAGCGGGTCGGCTATGCCGCGAAGGGCAAGATGTTCCTGACCGATCCCGTGCCGCTGAATCTGGATCAGTACGCGGCCTACATGTATCACGACCTGGTGAAAGGCTTGGGGATCAATGTTCCGAGTCCTGACCCGGAAATCGAGCTACTGAAGGAAGATCTCGATTGGGCAGACGCGCAAAAGCAAGCCCTCGGCATTGGCGATGCGGGCTATGTTTTGGTTCATGGCGGTTCGAGCAAAATGGCCATCATGAAAGGGTTTGATAAGATTTACCCGATCGAGAAGTGGGCGCGGGTGCTGGGCGAAATCCAACAGCGTCAACCGGATGTGCCGATCGTCGTCGCTCAAGGCCCCGACGATGCCGAATTCGTCGCGAGCCTGAAGCAAGCCGTCCCCAGCATCAAAACGATCATCCCCAGCGATCTCGGCAAACTGGCCGCGACGATGGCCAATGCCAACCTGACGATCTGCTCTGACAGTGCGCCGATGCACCTGTCGATCGCGCTCAAAACCTACACCTTCGCGCTCTTCGGCCCTACCGATCCCGCGAAGCTCATGCCCAAAAGTGATCGCTTCGTCGGCATCAAATCCCCCACGGGCAAAATTGCCGACATCGAACCGCGTGCAATTCTCGACAAGATTTTTGGTTAAGCTGCTTACGTTGGTTTAGCGGCTTGGCCAATCGAAGCCAGCGACTTTAACCGCGTTATTCAACCATCCAGGTTGCAAACTGGCGAGAAGCGTGGCCGATCTAGTCGGTTTTTGCTCATGGGCTTTGAATGAACAAGCCAAAACCAAAGCTGGAGCATTGATCTAGCAACGATCGCATATGCTTCGATCGCGATTCAGACGCGTACACCGTTTAAGGACAGCATCAAGATGGCGAGTATCATCAGCCCCCTTCAGGCCTTTTCGACTGACATTGGCGGCGTATGGACGATCGAAGCTGACAGCACCGATTCCTCAAACGCAGAGACCCTCTCCACCGGAACCATTCAGCTCGATCCCTTCGGCCAGCTTTACCAAGCATCATGGCTCGCGGAAACTGGCAGCCGTATGGGGCTCGCGTTTTATGTCGATCGCTATCTCGTGGGCGGCTGGGGTTACGAGCCGAACTATCGCCTATCGCTATTTCACATTCAAGCGGACGGAACCCTTGAAGGGTACTGGGCGCTACCCTCCGCTTGGGGAGCGATCGCTCGCGAAACCGCAAAGCCCGATCTAACCGACGGTCTCTACGGTCTCTACGATGTTGATGGCGTTGATGTCATCACCCGTAAACCTCGTGCCTCCCATCTCAGCGTGCGGCGTGACGGCGACGTTTATCGCCTAGGCAGCACCCAGTTTCCCAACGCTCAAGGGTTAGGATTACGCCTGGGGGATTGGCTGATTACCAACTGGTGCGGTACGCGCGGATTTGGTGTGATGGCCTACGAGCTGGAGGAAGGCGAAGCGCGAGGCGGCTGGGTTTCCCCCAAGGATGATCAATTTCACTCGGAAGTGTTGATTAAGGTTGGGTGATTGGGATCAGCAATATTCCCAAAAATCCTCATGCAAGTTCTTCACCCTGTAGGGGCGCATTGCCATGCACCTGACGATCAATCGACACCAGATCGAGCTATAGGAGTTTGCGTTTGCCCTGGATCTTGCATTCGTCCCTAGTCAGAAGGTAAACGAACGCGGTACACTGTTTTGTCCTTGCCTCAATCGTGATCTGGGTGTCAAACCAAAATTGCCCAAAATTGCGACGAGTGCCAAACGTCCATAAGGAATTTTTCTGAAACCAATGCCGAAACCGTTAGAGTACGAAACCATGTACATCCTGCGTCCCGACCTGGGTGAAGAGCGCACGGATGCTGAAGTTGAGAAGTATCGCGAACTCTTGCTTGAGCAAGGTGCAACCGACCTTGATATCCAACATCGTGGCAAGCGTCGCATGGCGTATGAAATCCGTAAGCAACGTGACGGTGTGTACATCCAGATGAATTACCAAGCGCCCGGTACTGCGATCGCCGTGATGGAACGCAACATGAAAATTTCGGAAAATGTCCTCCGTTATCTGACGTTGCGCCAGCCGATCGCTCAAGCGAATGCGACCACTACGGTTACGACAGAAGTTGCAACGGAAGAAGCGTAGTACTTCAGTACAACAAACCGGATAATCCTAGGCGAACGCTAGACTTAGCGATGTCCACGGATCACCAAAACGGACGAGATCAACAATTGATCCCGTCCGTTTTGGTGTTTAATTTGACCTTTAAACTGAGTTGTGCCAAATCCGCTTGGGGGTAGGCTCCTATCGCCGTATCCGATCGAGCTATAGTTTTACGCAGATTGTTTAGAGCCTATGTAACACAAGCTTCTAGCTTGCTTGTCCCAAAGCAAGCTAGAAGCTTGCACTATGCGAAGATTCTAGATTGTCCTAACTCAACTGCGGATTAATCCATAATTAATGGGAAATGACGGAGGGCTGAGGCGTTGGTGACTTGATCGCAGGTTCGGGCAATGTTGGTGTGGGTAGATGGCGATCGGGATGAAAGAGCGTGTAAAAACACGGCACGATCACCAGGGTTAAAAATGTCGCAAGGGATAAACCCGAAAACACTACCACGCCCAAGGGTTGTAGGAAACCCGCACCGCCGTCCCGCTCCCAGGTCAGCGGCAACAATCCCAAAACGGTGGTGATTGTTGTCATTAAAATCGGGCGGAGACGCTGGGGGGCGGCGCGTAGCATGGCGGCGCGGGCGCTGAGTCCTTCGCGATCGCGAATTTGATTGGCGCGTTCGACCAAGATAATGGCGTTATTGACCACAATCCCGACGAGCAACACCACCCCGATTAACACGGTGGCGCCGATCGCCGTTTCCGTAACGTACAGCCCAAAAATCGACCCAGCGACCGCCAGCGGAATGGTTAGCAAAATCACCAGGGGATCGCGTAGGGAGTTGTACTGTACCGCCATGACAACGAAGACCAAAAAGGTCGCCAAACCACCGAGTAAACGTAGTGATCCTTGGAGAGCCTCGTTCGTTTCGGCAGCGGCACTGGGCAACAGGGAGATGCCGTCGGGGAGGTCAAGGCGATCGATGATGGCGGTGGTTTCGGCGATCGCCTCGCTCAGGTTTGCCCCCTCGGTGAGGCTGCCATCGAAAATCAGCACCTGACGCTGGTTAATGCGCTGGATTTCACCAGGAGCTTGGGCTGTGTCGATCGTGGCAATGTCACCGAGGCGAATGAGCTGATCATCGTCGGTAAAGAGAGGAATGCCGCGCAGTAGATCGGGACGGTTGATGCTACCCGGTGTGAGCTGGACGCGCACATCAACGAGGCGATCATCCCGTTGAAATAGGGTGGCGACGGAACCGGATAGAGCCGTTTCGATGGTTTCGCCGATCGTACGGGCGGAAAGGCCCAGGTCGGCGGCGCGTTGCCAGTCGGGGCGGATACGAACTTCGGGCTGGGGATCGGCGGCATCGGGGCGATAGCGTGCGAGGGTTGCGCCGTCGCTCAGGGCGGCAAAGACTTGCTCACCGGCGAGTTTGAGTGCGTCGGCATCAGCGCCTTGCAGGACGATATCGATATCGCCACGGGTGGGGGAGTTATTGAGAATGAGACCACGTACACGCCCCGGAGAGATCCGAATTGTTGTTCCGATGAGGGGGGATGTTTTCTGGGAGGGAAACCGAGAGGCGATCGACGAAGGCCGCGACGTTGGTGTCGGGTTTGAAGTTGACGGTGCTAGAACCGCGCAGGGCGTTAGCGCTGGTGATACTGGCAAAGAGTGCGCCGCCGGAGGTGCTGAAGACGGAGCTGGTTTCGGGTTCGGCGAGCAATTGGCGATCGATTTCGGCCATGACACGGCGGTTGTCTTCGAGCGGTGTGCCTGGGGGGAATTGGGCAAAGAGTGAGGCTTGGCCGTTGCTGATTTGAGGCAAGATTTCCTGGGGAAGTTGTCCAGCCATCCAGAGGCTTGTGGTGAGCAGTAGGGCGGTGGTGAAGCCGATCGTTACGAGGCGAAAACGCAGGAACAGGGCGAGCAGGCGGCGATAGGTTTCCGTGACGGCTGCGAGGCCAAGGCGAAAGGCGCGGATTGGCCACCAGCAGGAAAAACCGCTCGATCGCCGGATGGACAGCAGACGTACAGCAAGGGCAGGAACGACGGTCAGGGCGATCGGCAAGGAGGCGGCAACGGCGAAACTAATCGTTAAAATCAGCTCATTGAATAGGAGCGAGATGAAGCCACCGAGGAGTAAAAACGGCAGCACGGCGACCAGGTTGGTGGTGGTGGAGGCCAGCAGTGCGGATTCAAGATCGCGGCTGCGGGCTTCGGCGCGGGCTTGGATGGACTGCGGGGTGGGGGCGATCGGGCTAGGGGCGATCGGGCTGGGGTCGCGTTGCGGGTCGTCGATCGCCTCAAGGGGATCGAATTCGTCGGGATCTTCGGTGGCGATCGCTTCAAGCATGACGATCGTGTTATCGACCACAATCCCCACCCCCAGCGCCAAACCACCGAGGCTAAAAACATTGAGCGAGAGGCCAAACAGTCCCATCAGCAACATGGCCGTCAGGGTTGCGAGGGGAATCGCCAGAACAATGACCACGGTTTGGCGTAGTGATCCGAGGAATAACAAGACGACAATTCCGGCTAGGGTTGCCCCGAGGAGTCCGGCTTGGGCGACATCAGCGACGGAGCTACGAATAAATTCCGACTCGTCGAGCATCACCTGGATCATCATATCGTCGGCGATCAATCCCTCGCGTCGTAGGTCGTCGAGCTTGGCTTTGACGCCATCGACCACGGCGATCGAGTTGGCATCGGGTTGTTTTTGGATGCTGACTTTGACGGCGGGTACACCATTCAGGGCGACAAAGATGCGCTGCTCCTGGGTTCCGTCGCGGATTGTGGCGATATCAGAAAGGGGGATACGGGCATCGGTGGTGATGCTCGTTATGCCGGGGGTGGTTGCACCTGGCGTGCTTGGGGTAGCGATCGCCGGACGATCGATCGTTAGCGGTAGTTGGTGAATATCGTTGGCACTCTCGAACTGTCCGGCAACTCGTGCCAGAGATTCGGCTTCACCACCGCGAATGAAGCCACCGGCAGTGTCTTGGTTGCGATCGCCAAGCGTGTCAATTACGTCACTGACATCGAGACCGACGGCCTGGAGGCGATCGATATCGAGGTTCACCTGTACCTCTTCGCGCACACCGCCAGACACATCAACATTCGCCACCCCTGACACGCGTGTCAGTTCCCGCGTCAGTTCTTCATCGGCAAACAGACGTAGATCCAGCAGCGAGAGCGAGTCCGAGGTGAGGGCTAGTTCGTAAACGGGAAGCTGCGATGGGTCAAATTTAAACAGGCGGGGAACGCCGACCGTCTCGGGTAATTGATCCTGAACTCGGTTCAGTGAAGCGGTGGCGTCGTTGAGGGCGCGATCGATATTGTCCCCCGGCTGAAAGAAGAGATCGAGGCTGATGCGACCTTCGCGGGTTTGGGAAAAAATTTGCTCGACGCCTTCGGTAGCGGCCATCGCTTCTTCGAGCGGGCGGGTGATATCGTTGACGGCGACACTGGGGACGACACCGGGCGCGTCCACCCGTAGACCAATGCGGGGATAGGTGATGCTGGGCAGCAGGTCAACCGGCATTCGGCTAATGACAAACACGCCCAGGACAATGACGCTAATCGTGAGCATGAGTGTGCCGATCGCACGACGAATTGCGAGCGTCGAAAGGCTCAGGGGTGTATTGGTCGGTGGAGTTTCAGGGTGAGGCATGAGAGGTGCGATCGGCAAAGGTCAGCGAGGGAAAACAGGTGGAAACGATTAGGAATCCGAGAGAAAACTACGTCGCACGGACTGTCCAGCTCGTAACGGCTCGGCACTGCGAACGATATAGGCATCGCCCGGAACCAAACCCGACCGAATTTCGACGGTATCGTCTGCCGCATCGCGACTCGTTCCCCGCGACCCGGTCGATCGCCCTGCTTCTGCTAGGGTCACCGGACGGGCGATCGCCTGGGTTTCACGCGCATTGCCCTCAACCACAAACACCACCGGCTTACCGTCCGCGCTCACCTCCAGCGCACTGCGTGGAATCACCACCGTTTGACGTTTCGCTTGATTCTCTAAACTGACCCGTGCCAACATCCCTCCGCTAATCGCCCCGCGCGGATCACTCAGCGTGATTTCGACGGGAATCAGCCGCGCCACGGGATCGGCGATCGGGAAGATACGAGCGATCCGCCCCTCGAAGCTGCGCCCCGGAAAGGCATCAAGTTCGATCGCCACCGGCTGACCGAGTTCGATCTTGTCCCGATCGCGATCGGCCACCTCGATCTGCACCTGCACCGTCGAAAAATCCCCCAACTCCAGCAACGCATCCCCCGTCCGCACTACATCTCCCGACTCCACCACCCGATCAATTACCACCCCATCCAGCGGCGAAATCACCGTCGCATAGGACAGTCGCTCCCGTGTGCGCTCGACGATCGCGGCCTGGGCTTCGACTCGCTGCTCCGCCGTGGCGATCGTTCGTTCGCGACTACTGACCTGTTCTTCGATCGCGAATACGGTTTGCTTGGCCGTTTCATACGTCGCACGCTCAATTTCCGCCTGTTGTTGGGACACTGCCCCATCGCGGGCTAACTGCTCAAAACGCTCCGCATCCGCACGGGCGCGATCACGCTGGACGATCGCCTCTGCTACCCGCGCCCGCGTTTCCGCCAAATCAAACCGCGCTTTTTCCACCTCCGCTTGCCGTGCTCCCAGTTCCGCTTCGGCCTCATCCACTTCCCCGAGCAACAGCCGATCGTCAATTTGCGCCAACACCTGCCCCGCAAACACCACATCGCCCGCATCCGCCGTCATGCTCAACACCTGACCATCCACGCGCGACTTGGCCGACACCACCGCGCGGGCTGGGTTGTGCCGGTGTATTGCGTCTCGTCGTCGGATCGGCGATTTTGGACGATCGCCACGTCAACGGTTACCGGCTGCTGCGTGGTGGCCTCAGCCCGACGACCCGGGCCGCCGCGAGTCAAACCAGCACCGTCCTCGCCAGCTCCGCAACTCCCAATCAAGCCGCCCACGAGAATAACGCTCATCAGGTGTCCCCAACGGCGGTGGGGTGATGGGTGCTGGGGCGATCGGCGGGAATACTTCGGGAGGTCGCGGGGGATTGCAGTGAAGTGAGAAGCAACGTCTGTCACGAATTAGAAGGTGCGCTATACAAAGGATGAATCAAAAAAGCTCATAGGTTTGACGGTCTGGCGCTTTTAACATTATGTTACAAAGCTTCATTCGGAGCGGCCAGGTTGATGAGTTCGGTCTTGTGGTTGATGGTGGTTGACGAAATCGGTTGGTAAGACTCACAAGACGATCGAAAAAACAGTCCTATCGTTAATTACGCGCGAGGCTTCGGATCGTATTTAATTTGTTTATCTTTTTTCTTCAGTTCCATAGTCGCCCGTGGTTTGTTTTGGACGTTTACTTAGAGTACTAAGCGCGGTCAAAGTGCGGTTTTCAGCGTCGAGCGCCGTATAGTTCCTTGCACTATGGTTAGGACAACATCGAATTTTCATGCAACACAAGCTTCTAGTTTTCAAGTAACACAAGCTTCTAGCTTGTGTTACTCAGAATGAATCATGAGGATCAGCGTTCAACGAGGCGGCGAACATCCGATCGCCCTAACGTCTCGATCGATCGCTTGAATTGATACGTAAACAAACCTGCGGCGGCGAGTTGCCATGCGATCGTCCCGAGTAATGCCGTCAGCGTTGCGCTCTCGATCGCAAATGTCGATCCGGCAAAGACAAACAACGTCCAGAGGTCGGTCGCGTCTGAAACGGACTGGGTCAGGATGGTCAAGGCGATCGGCGGCACTACAAACATGACAAAAAATGTACTCAGCATCACCGCATGACGTTGCTTGAGTTTCCAGTGCAAGATGTGTTGCAGCAAGCTTGAAAATAGCAACATCGAAGCAAACGCAGCCAGGATGATCCCGGTGGCCTTCCAGCCCATACCCGGTGTCCAGTACTGATGCATTCCGAGAACCCAGGCGAGACAAACACCGCAGGCCGCCACAAGCTGAAGCGCGATCGCCAGGGTGGGCGGGCTTTTTTCGCCGATGAGTAGATCGACCCAGATCGATCGGCGAGTTCCCGACTCTGCCGAGGCTTCAGCGGCGTTGACGTGGTGGTAACGCGCCCAATCCTGGATGCTTTGGCGACGCGGCATCAGGATTAGATTGAGGGCGATCGTCACAACCAGGTAAAAGATCGAGAGAAAGTACAACACCGGCTCCCAGTCAATGCGCTCTAAACTGGGGGTTTTCGCCGCAAAGCCTAACCAAAAGAGGGTGACTTCCGCCGTCAGCCAATAGGTTTGGGTTTTCGAGAGCAGCGTCGCATGGGAATTGCGGAACAGCCGACCGAGTGCCTGCCAAATCCAATAAATCCCGATCCCGGTCCACGCCCAGCAAAAGCTCATCAACGCAAAGCGTGACTGACCCAACGGCATGATCCACCAGTGAAACACCGTGCTGCTATTGGCAAGATCCCCGAAAAACTCCTCGGGAATGGCAAACAGGACGTAGAGCAAACCGACGGCAGGGTACAGCAGCGAACTACTCAGCACGACGCCGAGCCATGCCTGATTGGTTCCAAGGCAGGCGATGAGCATCGCGCTGCAAAAGAACAGCACGGCAATTTCGATCGCAGAAACGTAAAACAGCGTCAGGTTGAGCAGCGTGTAACCGCTCAGGAGCGTCATGGCGGCGTGCAGCGGGATGGCGGCGAAGACGGCCAGGTATACCATCGCCGGAACCCCGAGGATTTTGCCAAGAAAGATGCGATCGCCGCTTTGGGGCGTCAGGCGCAAAAAGTCGAGCGTGCCGGTTTGGCGCTCCTTGGCGTAGTTGGCGATGAGTTGATACACCCCACCCAGCACCAAAATCGCAATCAATCCCGCCCCTAGGGTGTAGGAAAAGTGCGAGTGCCAACGAATCCAGTCAATTTGAACCACGCCATCGGCATCAAATAAGCAGCCGTAGGTACTGAGATCTTCGAGGCAATAGTCGCTATGTTGCGGCTGGAACGGAACAGCGGTCGAGGGTAAGGAGGCGTAAAAGAGGAAATAAAGCAGACCTTGGGCGACGAGCGATAACCCTAGGGCGAGGCTCAGGTTACGGGGTTTGAGCTGACCTTTGAGTTCGCGCAGTAGTTGGGGGTTCAGATTGCCGATCGCGTTTAGGAGGCGATCGCCGAGGAGTTCAACAGCGGCGGGCGGAGTCGGAGGTACTGGAGAGGTGTGGGAACTGGGAGACATGAGTGTTCCAGAAGAAGTGAACAAGGAAATTGGACGTAGTTCGATCGGCGGTGGATTAGGGCTGAATTGGGCTGGATTGAGCCGGTTTAAGCCGAATTTAACTAGATTGAACAGGTTTGGAAGTAGATTTAGCTGAATTGAGCCGGTTTAGGCTGAATTTAGCTGGATTGAGTGGGATTTGACGGAATTGAACTGGTTGGGGCTGGATTGAGCCGGATTGAGCTGGATTCTCGACAAACCTGTGGGAGGCAGACCGGTCAAATTTTCTTAAATCTGGGTCGATACGCTGATTCTAGCGATTCAAAATCAGGTCTGTAGACACGCTAATTCCGATAACCCCCCTTATAAGTAATTGCCGATCCGGGACGAAATGGTGGCTGGTAAGGCACATCTTGATTGTTGTGATCGTTCTGAATTCATGCGATCGCTAAGACACTTGCTTGTGACCAAGCTTGAGAAAAATATCTTCAAGACTTTCTTGGGTACGATGAAATTCACTGACGGGAATGTTCGCCAAAATGATCGATCGCAGCAAGGCGGTACAGTCCTCGACACTGCCAGAAAAATCCACCGTTAAACTGCGGCGATCGGGTGCTGGCGTCCAACTTTTAATCTGCGGAGTGCGAGCAAGCAACTCAGTTAGTTGTTCAAAACCCTCGGAAAACTTAATCAAAATTTGCTGACGACTCAAACGTTGGTACAAACGTTCCAAGCTCGTACTTTCAACCAAACAGCCCAGCTCGACAATCCCGATCGAGGTACACAGTTCAGCCAAATCACTCAGCACGTGCGACGAAATTACAATCGTCATCCCCGCTTCCTGCAACGTTTGGATCACCTCGCGAAACTGTCGCCGCGCGATCGGATCAAGCCCCGACACCGGCTCATCGAGCAACAACAAAATCGGCTCATGCACGATCGTTCGTGCCAACCCGAGACGCTGTTTCATCCCACGCGAAAGTTCCGTGATCGGACTGTTTCGCTTATAGGTAAGCTGCACCAATTCAAGAACTTCGTGCAGCCTTTGAGTGCGTTTCGGATCGCGTAGTTCGTAGAGACGCGCATAATAGTCCAGATAATCCCAAACCGTTAGATCTTCATACAGTGGATAATCGTCCGGAAGATAGCCCAAATAGCGTTTGATCGTGGCATTTGTCCGATCGCGCAGTAACCGCTCACCATGAATATAGATTTCTCCGGTGGTCGGCTCTTCGGCGGCGGCCAGCATCCGAATCAGTGTGGTTTTGCCCGCACCATTCGGGCCAATCAGACCATAAACTTCACCGGGCGAAATCTTGAGATCAATACTATTAACCGCCAGATGACGATCAAATTGTTTGGTTAGATCGCGGGTCTCGATCGCGAATTCCGGTGAGGTGAGGGGTGCTGTGAGGAGCTGAAAATCAGGACGTTCTAGCATGGTGCAAGCCAGTAGGAGGAACGCAAACCGAAAAACTCGTACGGCACGAGTCGTCGCCATTCTGGCTACAGCGCGATCGGACTGAGTTTCGGAAGCCAGTCGCACCAAAATTTAGACAGTTTTAAAGGTGGATCTTCCGCACACTCCCAGAGACAAAACGCCTAGTATCATCCTCTAACCTCACCCCACAAAATCAATTCATTGAAATTAGAAAATACAATCGGACACCGATATAAACGAGAATATGACAAAATAGATAAAGACTGTGATTTAACGTATTATTCGCAAAACCCGAAGCGACATCACTCGTTCAGTCCACGATACTCCTCAAGCCTTTTATCATCGCATCAAAACAATTCGCACCAAAAATGCCGCGATAGATTCAGATCGCGGCGTTTCTTGAACAAGCGCTTAAGCTTGAATATATTCATTGACATGCTCCTCGGACTTAAAAGTCCGAGGATTCTAAGCTAGGCGAACAGGCTAGGCTGCTGCTCTACTTTTTGGCTTAACGCTTCAACGGGCATTGCTAGCAAGCTAGTCTGATGCGCCCTCCACGTTCGTTTTGAGTCTCCGAGTATCCCCCGGCGACTTCGTAGACTCTAACAAAGCAGAGGCAAGATGCGGACTAAAAGTCCGGGGCTTGAGACACCCCCAGAATGGTCAGATCGCAACTCGACCACGGCGAAACTGAGAACATTGCTCAACAGATGATTAACCCTTAGAGGCTAATCCTCAAAATCACTGAGATCGACTTGCTTGAGCTGGATATGCTTATAGCCAAGTTTGATTTCAAACTCATCACCAGGCTTTAAGCCCATCTCTTGGGTATAGGTCGAACCGATCACAATTTGACCATTTTTGTGAACACTCACACGATACGTCGGTTCACGCCCGCGCCCGTCTTTCACACCTTCTGGATCAAGCGGAATTCCTTTTGCAGCAAGGACAGCGTCGTAAAAGTCAGTCAGATTAACACGTGTTTGATCGTTCTTTGTAATCGTGTAGTATCCGCATTGCTTTGCTGTTTCGCGCCGAGGCAAGTGCGAAGACTCTTTGACTTTTGCCAGCAACGCTTTGCCCGTTAAGGGCGTCGTAGGCAGTTCGCTCATTGGCTTAACTAACTTCTCCACCTAATTCTGAATTCGATCTGTTTTAAGGAAATTGTTTCCTTAATTAAGAATATCACTGAAAATTGCTTTTTTTTGACATCAGAAAAATATTTCTGTCCGATATTCATCGAAATATCTTCATTGATCCGGTGCAATTGCAGAAGTTTGCGCTTCCAGATTTAAATAAAATGCGGATGCCGCGTTTTTTCTTTGGAGCTGATCCAAAGTTCACGCGCGACTTTTGATTTGAAGTCAATCAAAAGGCTTCATCAGTTTGCGATGGGCGGGTCGATATCTTTTGACGTGAAAAACGGTGGATCGTGAGAACTCCGTTCCTGAGTGTTTGAACCGCAGGACTGATGGGAAGTGGAGAATAAATGATCGATCGTCAGGTGTGAAGGGAGCGATTCGGTCGCGTCACGATCGATATTTCAATGCGATCAAAGATAGAACGTGAGAGATTCTGAACAAGGGGGGAAGCTGCCAGGGCGATCGGTCAAAAATCGAGGAATTAGGCAGGGGTGCTGACTAATATCTTGAGATGAGGGGCAGAAAAAATGGGTCGGAAATACGTATAGAGGAGAAGGAGAGAATCGCCACGAGTTCCTTGGGTTGACAAACGACCTCATGATCGAAATATCACAGAGTGTAATTCTAAGGGATGTATGACACTTTGTCGCGCTTGGGCGATATACTATCTCGGCTCTCTCAACAAGATTGCTGGCTTGAAAAGCAGACTTGTTTTTAAGCTTCGATAGTGTGTCACCTTAACTTGCCATACGTCAAGCCAAGTTCAAGCCCGATAACTTTATGTGGAGGAGGAATTACGATCCTCTTCCATCATCTAGTCGTGGATCTGGCGATCGTTCGTGGCGGATGAACTTGTGAGCAGAGCCTAGAACACCGTTCTCTTTTACTACATGATTAGAACTCTCCAAAGCGTTGCTCAAAGGGCATGAAGCTATTGAAAGCGGGCATTTTTCTATCAGAATGTTTGAATCATCATGCGGGCTGAGGGGAGCGCGAGAAAGCTCCGATTCGGATTGGGGTGAGCGGTCTCGTTTGTTGATTGAGCAGGGGGGGAGTCCTGGGATGGATGGACTTCGTTAAGGGGGAAGAGACCGGAAATCACGACCCTTTCACGAATAAATTAATGGAAGCTTGTTCGCGATGGCGATCGCAGCCGATACGCCGATACGCTAGTAGCAGGAATGCATGGAGATCTCGGATGACAATTCGATTCGGGGAAGTGGTCGTCGGCGATCTATCGCAGGCAGAACGGCGAGAATGGCTCGTGACGAACGGGATTGGGGGGTATGCCTGTGGGACGGTCGCGGGTTTGTTGACGCGGCACTATCACGGCTTGATGATTGCGGCGTTGGCGCCACCCCACGATCGCCGATTGTTGCTGACGAAACTGGACGAAACCGTCTATTACGATGACAGGCAGTATCCGCTGTTTACCAATCGCTGGTCTACGGGAGTGGTCGCGCCCCCTGGTTATCGCTACATTCAGAACTTTTGTCTAGAAGGCCGAATTCCTACCTGGATGTTTGCCTGTGGTGATGCGCTGTTAGAAAAGCGGATTTGGATGGAGCAGGGAGAAAATACGACCTATGTGCAGTACCGGTTACGGCGAGCCCAAATGCCGGTCTCAATTTTTGCGAAGGCACTGGTAAACGATCGCAATCATCATGGTGGATCGGTACGGCATGAGTGGCACTGTGAGCCGGTACGCAAGGGGGCGTGTGTCTGGTCGGGACAGACGGGCACGCTGCTCTACCTGACCAGTGATCACGGACGGATGAATGTGTGCTACGACTGGAACTTTGGCTTTCAGCTTCAACGGGAATGTGAACGTGGGACGGGTCATACCGAGGATCATCTTCATTTGGCAACGATCGAAGCGACGATCGCTCCGGGGGAGATCTTCACGATCGTCGCTTGACCCAGCCGGTGTCGGCGGCGGATGCAGATAATACCTCGATACGGGATGGTGATGCCGCGTTAGAGCGGGCGCGGCAGCACGATCGCGCCCAGATTGATCGCTGGCAGATGAAGCGCCGCTTGCCCAGCGCTGAGGCCGGTAAAGCCGGTGTGGTTTCGTCGGCTGCTCCGGCTTGGATTCAACAACTGGTGCTTGCCGCCGATAGTTTTATTGTGGAGCGTTCCCGATCGGATGGCAGTCTCGGTCATAGCATTATCGCGGGGTATCCCTGGTTTCGAGATTGGGGACGCGATGCGGCGATCGCCTTACCGGGCTTGACACTAACGACGGGACGTTACACCCTGGCGCGATCGATCCTCAAATCAATGGCTTGCTTTTTTCAGCAGGGTTTATTGCCGAATATCTTCCCGGATGCGAACAGTCAAGCAAGCTACAACACGATTGATGCAACGCTTTGGTATATCGAAGCGGTTCGCGCCTACGTCGAACAGACGGGCGATCTGGCAACCTTGGCGGATTTGTTTCCGCTGCTACAGGAGGCGATCGACTGGTATGAGCGAGGAACCCAGTTCGACATTGGCATGGATGCTACGGATGGGCTGATTCGTGGGGGGTCACCCGAAACACAACTCACCTGGATGGATGTGAAGGTGGATGGGCAGGCGGTGACGCCGCGATCGGGTAAAGCTGTCGAAATCAATGCACTTTGGTACAACGCCCTGCGATCGATGGCCGGGTTTGCCGTGCAGCTTCAATCTGCAACATCTCCAACACCGACCCCTCTATCGACCGTCACACCAAGCCCGACCTGCACCCTCATCCCTCACGACGCCAATCACTACGCCCGGCTCGCAGATCGTGTGGAGCGGAGTTTTCAATTCTTTTGGAATCCCAGTATGGGCGGCTGTTACGATACGATCGACGGCTCCAAGGGTGACGACCCAGCCCTACGTCCCAACCAAATCTTCGCTGTTTCACTACACCACAGCCCACTCGCAGCGGCACGCCAACGCGCGATCGTCGATCAGTGTAGCGCCAAGCTACTCACCGCTGCCGGATTGCGATCGCTCTCCTCCGACCACCCGAGCTATTGCGGTCGCTATCGTGGCAACGTTCAAACCCGCGATCGGGCGTACCATCAAGGAACCGTCTGGGCGTGGCTCATCGGTGCGTTCGCGATCGCCCACCTACGCGTTCATGATGATTGGCAAGCCGCCCACGATCTCCTCGCCCCCTTTGAAGATCGACTTCAAGAGGCCGGAGTCGGGAGTCTCAGCGAAATTTTTGACGGTGATCCGGTACATCGCCCCCGAGGCTGCATCGCCCAAGCCTGGAGCGTCGCCGAAGTACTACGTGCATGGCACATCATCGATGCCCGACGCCAGCAAGATAACATCAACGATTCACCATGTCTGTCTCTATTCTGATTACTGGCCCGACCCGATCGGGCAAAAGTGAATTCGCCGAACGCCTCATTCGTCAACACAATCATGACGTGGTTTACATCGCCACAGCCTTCCAAAACCGTAACGACTACGAATGGCAAGCCCGAATCGCCAAACATCGCGATCGCCGCCCCTCCACTTGGAAAACGCTCGAATCCCCCCGAGACCTCGTCGGCAGCATTCGCGCCTGCAACAACCAAGTTGTCCCACCCTGCGTCCTCATCGATTCCTTCGGCACCTGGGTCGCCAACTGGCTCGAAGATGATATCGCCGCTTGGAAAAATGAATGTGACGACCTGATCAGCGAAATCACAATCTATCAGGGTTCAATCATTTGTGTCGCTGAAGAAACCGGCTGGGGCATCGTCCCGGCTTACCCCACGGGTCGCCTCTTTCGCGATCGCCTCGGCCACCTGACCCGACGTACTGCCACGATCGTCGATCAGGCGTATCTGGTCGTCGCTGGATACGCGATCGACCTGAAACACGTGGGCATCGCGATCAACCCCTAATCTCCCTCCACGGCTGTACCGTCACCACAATTTCGCCAATCTTCACCAAGCAGACAAGAAAAAAGCCAGCCGCGCAACCGACTAGCTTTTGAAAGTTTCACGCAACCACATTACTGACACCGCCAGGACTCCGCCAAGCTGGCCTCAGTAAACACTCAATCAGGCAGGGAACCGCAACGATCGTAGCGACTCTAAAATGTCACAGACCAAGGGCTTTCACGTATGAAGATCTGGCTATCTCAGTAATTACAGCCCAACCTTGAGCCAAAACGGCAAGCAGGGGTGTAATTAAGGCGACAGTATCGCAGACATAAACACGAGTTCTTCCCATCGACTTGAGACGTGTACTCATACCTTATATCAGGGATTATACTGAGTTTTTTTAGTTTGGCGAGATTAAACTCAAAAAAAAGTTTCTTTTTCAGGGTAAACACGGTATTGAGCAGATCGCTTCGATCGCAGGATTTGCCAGGTTCTAGAATGTCCAGCACGATTTGAGGCGAATCTTCTCGCGAAGCCACGAAACCGAAGGAACACGCGGATCGCTCACGTATAACCGCGAGATCCACGGTCTTTCCTCGCTTACAAGACTGAGTTTTGACCCGTCTTTATTATTTTTGACTGTTAAATGGACACAACTGGACTCGAACCAGTGACCCCCACGATGTCAACGTGGTGCTCTAACCAACTGAGCTATGCGTCCAAGGCGAAATCAACTATAGCATCGCATCTAAGAAAATGCCAAGGATTTGTTTAATCTTTTTTCGATGGGGCGTCTACGTCCGCCGGTGTAGGGTCTACCGATGGGCAAGCAAACCGAATCAAGACCGTGCCCCCTATAATCAGACCGCTATTGCGAACACCCCTCACCCCAAAACTTCTGCCACTGACCATGCCTCAAGACACGCTCGATCGCGCCTTTCTCGATCGCCTCCACGACGCCCAGCCCCAGCTCAACACCCTCATTGATCGATTTTCCGACGCCCGCGTCCTCGTCGCCGGAGATCTCACCCTCGATGAGTTTCTCACCGGGGAAGTCGAGCGCATCTCTCGCGAAGCACCAGTGGTGATTCTGCGCCACGAAAGCACCCGTCAAATTCCCGGCGGCGGCGCGAATGCCGTGTACAACCTGGCAAAATTGGGCGCACAGGTAACTGTGGCGGGAATCATTGGGGCGGATATTCAGGGCGAGGCGCTGCGTAGTATTTTTCAGGCGGCGGGGATCGATACGGCGGGAATTGTGGTCGATCGTGATCGACCCACGGTGACGAAAACGCGAATTTCCGGCCATGCGCGGCAGTCGGTTACCCAGCAAATCGTACGAGTCGATCGCAAGTCGGACGCTCTCCCCCCAGACGCCGTCTGCCAAAAGCTCGCAGAGTTCATCGCCGATCGCACTTCGAGCGCTCAGGCGGTGGTTTGCTCGGATTATGGTGATGGGGTGTTTAGCAGCGCCACGATCGCGGCTGCCTTGACCCATCCACGCACGATCGTCGATGCCCAAACGGGACTGGATCGTTACCAGGGCGCTACCATCTTTACCCCCAACCTGCCCGAAGCAGAACTCGCCTCCGGCATCGCGATCGTCGATGCCGCCAGCCTACAGCAAGCGGGCAAGACCTTGCTGGCACTCACGGGAGCGCAGCACGTGCTGATCACGCGCGGTGACGACGGCATGACACTGTTCGATCGTGGCGGCGATGTCCACCATGTCCCGGCCTTTAACCGTACCGATGTCTTCGACGTGACCGGCGCGGGCGATACCGTAGCAGCGGCGCTGACCCTGGCGATGTGTAGCGGCGCGACATTGTGGGAAGCGATCGTCTTGGGCAACCTGGCCGCGAGCCTAGTCGTGCGTCACTTTGGAACCGCGACGACCTCACAAACCGAACTTAAAACGGCACTCGCAACACTGCTAGAATCCTTAAATTCGTAGTGAAAATCCGTTTATTCTTAACCGGACTGACGCAGAAGTTTGACTTCTCAACGAAACGTCGCCGCTCCAACTCTGAGAACAATGTGAGAAGTCGGACTTCTAACACCCCTTGCGTAAATTCTGACCATATTTTATTTGCTTAAACGACTTAAAGTCTGTCGAGATCACAGAATTTAGATGCTAGGAAAATTCAAATGAATAACACTCAAAATCTTTATCATCTCCACACAACATTCTGTGTTCGGAATCTGGATGATGCCCGTTATTTTTATAGTGAGATTATCGGCCTATGCGAAATTACGGATCGCCCGCTAACATTTCCTGGCCTTTGGTATGACCTCGGCAATGCCCAGCTTCATCTGATTCTTGATCCCGACATTCAGATCTCGATCGCCAGCTCTGACAAATGGGGACGATCGCCACATCTCGCACTACATATCACCGATCTTACACCCATTCGGCACACGCTCGATCGTCAGGAGATCGCTTACCAGTCCAGCGCTTCCGGTCGTCCAGCCCTCTTCGTGCGTGACCCCGACGGCAATACGATCGAGTTCGCTCAAATCCCCGCTCCAACGAACCTCAGTTCCTTGCCAAACGACTGATCCCCAAATTGATCCCCATTTTTCTTAATATTTTTAGAAGTCGAACATGGCAAAATAAAGATAGGAGAAAAACATCTCACTGATACATCTATAAGGGTTGGTTGTTGGCTGTAAAAAGTTAGACACGTTCTAGTGGTAAACACCTCGCCGGATGAGTCTTTATACTTAAAGCTAAAAAGAGCAAAATTCCCTGACAAACGAATCACCATAGCTTTGATCTATGAAGGTTCTTTGTTGTCACAATTTAGATTGTATTCAATACATTTAATCACGTCATTAATGTTAAAAATCACCGCATTATATTGCGATCTTCTAGTCATTTCATTAATGTCATCCGTTAACTGATTGAGCTGTGGGATGGATGTTTTTCCTCGAATCTAATTTGAGAGGCTTCTCGTGTTATGACTGTCACCAATACGCTGTTTGCTGATGCGATGACGCGCCTCGATGATGCGCTGAAGCATGTCTCGATTTCTGCGGATGCGATCGAGCGGCTGAAATTTCCGAAAGCCAGTTTAACGGTGTCGATCCCCGTGCGGATGGATGACGGCAGTTTGCAGGTATTTCAGGGCTACCGTGTGCGCTACGACGATACGCGAGGGCCGACCAAAGGCGGTGTGCGGTTTCATCCCAGCGTCAACCTCGATGAAGTGCAGTCCCTGGCTTTTTGGATGACCTTTAAGTGCGCGGCGCTCAATATCCCGTTTGGTGGCGCGAAAGGTGGGATTACGGTTGATCCGAAGGCGCTCTCGAAGCTGGAACTCGAACGCTTGAGCCGCGCCTATATTGACGCGATCGCCGATTTTATTGGCCCCAATGTCGATATCCCCGCGCCCGATGTGTACACCACGCCGACGATTATGGGCTGGATGATGGATCAGTACAGCATCATTCGCCGTCAGCTTTCCCCAGATGTGGTGACGGGCAAGCCGATCGCCCTCGGGGGCAGTCTTGGACGTGATACCGCCACGGCGACCGGTGCGTTTTACACGATCGAAACACTGCTCCCCAAACTCAAGCTCAACCGCCACGAAACCACCGTTGCCATCCAGGGATTTGGCAATGCGGGTAGCTATCTGGCGCGGTTGCTGTTTGATGCGGGCTATCGCGTGGTGGCCGTGAGTGATTCCAAGGGCGGCATTTATGACGCGAAGGGGCTAGATATTCCGAGTGTGCAGAAGTTCCGAGCGCTGCATCATCACATTGAGGCGGTGTACTGCGAGGGAACGGTGTGTAATATCACCAACGGCCAAACGTCGATTACGAATGAAGAGCTGCTGGAGCTGGATGTGGATATTTTGATCCCGGCGGCGCTGGAAAATCAGATCGTGGCGGCGAATGCCGATCGCGTGCGGGCGAAGTATGTCTTTGAGGTGGCGAATGGGCCGGTGTCGTCCGCTGCCGATCGGATCTTGAATGCGCGGGGTGTTCTCGTTGTGCCGGATATTCTCGTCAATGCGGGCGGTGTTACGGTCAGCTATTTCGAGTGGCTGCAAAATCGCGGCGGGCTGTACTGGTCGCTGGAAGATGTCGATCGCCGTCTCAAACGCAACACGATCGATGAAACGAATAAAATCTGGCAGGTGGCTTCGGATCTAAAAATCCCGATGCGTACGGCGGCCTATGTTCACGCGCTGCGACGTTTGGGCGAGGCGCTGGAGGCGAAGGGGACTCGTAACTATTTCGTCGGTTAGGTTGGGATTGATGAATCTCGATCCATATTTCAGGCGAACCTGTACCGCAAAGACCGACAGTTTTCTACACTGGTAGGCAACTCCAATTCCCATCCAGCCCGACCCGTTCCGACCCTATGGCGCTTCAATCCCTCGTCCGTACCCTCTCTCGATCGCCCCTCACCGAAGAGCTGCTCGCCAAACTCGACAAGCAGCACGTCCTGAAGCTAACCGGAGCGCCGCGCCTGCCGAAGGGACTGGTCGCGTCAGCCTTGGCGCAAAAAATCAGCCGGGTGATGTGTGTCGTCACGGCGACCTTAGAAGAGGCGGGACGTTGGACGGCACAGCTTGAGACGATGGGCTGGACGACAGCGCAGTTTTACCCGACAACCGAAGCCACGCCCTACGAGCCCAACTATCTCGGTGAAATGACCTGGGGACAGATGCAGGTGCTCGCCGATCTGATGCCGATCGCCAATGCTGCCGATGGTGAAGGCGAAACCCTGGCGATCGTCACGACCCAGCGGGCGCTCCAGCCGCACCTACCGCCGATCGAGGTGTTTCGCGATCGGAGTGTGACGCTCAAGCCCGGAGATGAGTGGGAGTCGGGCGAGTTTGATCGGCGGTTGGCGGCGATGGGCTATGAGCGTGTGACACTGGTGGAGTCTGAGGGGCAGTGGAGTCGGCGGGGCGATATTGTCGATATTTTTCCGGTGGCGGCGGATTTGCCGGTACGGCTGGAGTTTTTTGGCGATGAGCTGGAAAACTGCGTGAGTTTGAGCCGGGAAGCCAGCGATCGCTCGATACGCTCACCAGCTTGGCGCTCACACCCACCAGTTTCAATGAAGCGATCCGCGAAAGTTTGGAAGAGTTAGGGGTCGAATTTGATCCCAGCCAGCCGGAATTGCTGTCGATGTATCTGGGGACGGCGTTCGATCAACCGGCTTCAATTTTGGATTATTTGCCCGAGGGATCGATCGTGGCGATCGATGAGCCGGAAGCGTGCCGAGGTCATGCCGATCGGTGGGTTGATCATGCCG
>JAAUPN010000131.1 GCA_012033105.1 Coleofasciculaceae cyanobacterium RL_1_1 | reverse complement strand
TTTCATCGCGATCGGGCTGGTCGGTTCGATCGCCAATCATCGACAGCGATTAAAGTTCTGAGTCTTCGCTCGATCGATCTGTTTGGAACCATCATGACTACAATCCCTGCTTGATTCCAGAATCCCCACACCGACCGGCTGGGGAGTATGTCAACAAGATGCAGGCTTCAGAGGGTGCGTCTTTGAATCAAATGGGTAGATACGGTGTCACGTTGCCATTCGGCTCGCAACGCCGTATCTACCGAAGCGTCCTAAATGTGAGGATTACAGACCGAGATCGGTAACCGCTCCGAGGCTACTCGACGATACCAGCTTGGCGTATTTTGCCAGGACACCCCGACGGTAGCGCGGTTCCGGTGCAGTCCACTGAGCGCGACGTTGGGCTAGCTCATCATCCGAAACATGCAGCTCGATCGCCTGACGGGTCGCATCGATCGTTACGCTGTCGCCTTCTTTGACCAGGGCGATCGTGCCACCGACAAACGCTTCCGGCGCGACGTGACCGACGACCAAACCATAGGTTCCGCCGGAAAAACGACCATCGGTGATCAGACCAACCGAATCGCCCAAACCTGCACCGATAATCGCCGACGTGGGTGCGAGCATTTCCCGCATTCCGGGGCCACCCTTCGGCCCTTCGTAGCGCACAATCACCACATCACCGGCGACAATCTTGCCCGCCAAAATGGCACTCAGACAATCTTCCTCCGACTCGAATACGCGAGCGGGGCCGGTGATCTTCGGATTTTTAACGCCGCTGATCTTGGCGACGCCACCTTCTTCGGCGAGGTTGCCTTTGAGAATCGCGAGGTGACCTTGGGTGTACATTGGCTGATCCCAGGGACGGATGACGCTTTGGTCAGCGGGTGGTTCGGTGGGAATGTCAGCGAGTTGCTCGGCGATCGTCTGGCCCGAAACCGTCAGCGCGTCACCGTGAATCAAACCCTGAGCGAGCAGCATTTTCATCACCTGTGGTATGCCACCGGCTTGGTGCAATTCTGTGGTGACGTATTGGCCGCTGGGCTTGAGGTCGCAGAGGACGGGGACTTTTTTACGGATGGTTTCAAAGTCATCGAGGGTTAGCTCGACGCCGATCGCGTTGGCGATCGCGAGTAGGTGCAACACCGAGTTGGTCGAACCGCCGATCGCCATAATCGTGGCGATGCCATTCTCAAAGGCTTGGCGCGTCAGGATTTGCGACGGCAAAATTTGCTGCTTAATCGCATTGACTAAAGCCTTGGCCGAGGCTTCGGTGCTATCGGCTTTTTCTGCATCCTCTGCCGCCATGGTCGAGGAATACATCAGGCTCATGCCCATCGCCTCAAACGCTGAGGACATGGTGTTGGCGGTGAACATGCCCCCACAGGAACCCGCACCGGGACACGCGTTACGCTCCACGGCGAGCAGTTCCTCATCCGTGATTTTTCCGGCGCTGTGTTCACCGACCGCTTCAAAGGCACTTACAACGGTCAGATCTTTGCCGTTCAGGTGTCCTGGCTTGATCGTGCCACCATAGACAAAAAATCGCCGGGATATTCATCCGTGCCATGGCGATCATCGCGCCGGGCATGTTTTTGTCACAGCCCCCGATCGCCAAAACTCCATCCAGACTTTGACCATTGCAGACGGTCTCGATCGAATCCGCGATCACATCGCGTGACACGAGAGAATACTTCATCCCCTCGGTTCCCATCGAAATTCCATCACTGATCGTAATCGTCCCGAACACCTGCGGCATCCCACCCGCATCACGGATGCCCGCTTCGGCACGTTTCGCCAGATCCCCTAAACCCATATTGCAGGGCGTGATCGTGCTGTAACCATTGGCTACACCAACAATCGGCTTAACAAAATCGTCATCCCCAAAGCCCACTGCACGCAGCATGGCGCGGTTTGGCGATCGGGCATTGCCCGCAGTGATCGCTTGACTTCGTAAATTTTCCGGCATTTTTCTCGTTCTTCCTGAACAGTGGAGTATCTCAGCAACTGCTGACCGACTCGACGATCGCGATCGATTTCGTTTCGGTGCGGGCAATCTTTAGATCGCCCAGCGATGACAGCAACGAAGTATCCGCTTCGCCTATCCTGAATCAACTTAGCAGAAAGTCGATTCGGAACCACACGACTTCCCCTCTCCCAATTCTGCGCTGCGATCGCACAGCGAAACACTCCGAAATCGAATCCCCATCACTCTATGACAGAATCCACCATCACTCCCCTGAGATTACCCATCCCCCCTTACTATATAGATGCGAAACGCTGTCGAAATGAGACCTGCGATCGACACCGAGAGGGAGCCAGATACCGCATGGAAGCCAAAGAACTAGTGCAGCGATACGAAGCCGGAGAACGTGACTTTCGTGAGCAAAATTTTGGGAAGCTCGACTTACGTGATGCCACGTTAAAAGGAGCGGATTTTAAGCAATCTAGTTTTACCCAAGTCAACTTAGAAGGGGCGAATCTCGAAAATGCTAACTTTCGGGAAGCCAAATTTCAAGGAGCCAATCTTAAGGGGGCAAATCTCGAAAATGCCAACTTGATTTCCACGCGGATGGTGCGTGTGAATCTCAGTGAGGCACGGCTTGTGGAGTCCAACTGTCGGGGTGCGCGTCTGCCCGGTGTGCTGTTGAAAAAGGCCGATTTGTCGGATGCGGTGCTCAATGAGGTGGACTTTAGCGGCGCTCAGTTGGAGGAGGCGATCCTGCACAGTGCGAATATGAGTCGATCGAACCTCACGGGCGCTAATTTGGCGGGTGCGAATCTGGAAAATGTGAATTTAACGATCGCCCTACTGAATGACGCGAACTTTCAGGGAGCGACGCTCATTAAGTCGATGCTCAATGGCGCGAATCTGACGAGAGCCAACTTTAGCGAAGTGGATCTGAGCTTTGCTAAACTCAGCGGCGCGAACTTGACCGGAACGAACCTCACCAAAGCACAACTCCGGGCCGCGAATCTAAGCTGGTCAACCTTGCGTGACGCAGACCTGTCCGGCGCGAGCCTGTACCGCACCAAACTCAATTGGTCGAACCTTACCGGCGCGATCCTCAAGGATGCGGTGCTGATGAGCGCGAATATCAATAAAACGAATTTCCGACACGCTAACCTTGAAAATACGATCATGCCCGACGGGAGTACGTTTGGCGAGCGGCGTGCCTGATCGGTCTGATTCGCGTCGTTCGCATTTTTCAAACTGCGTGCAATTACAGCAACGAGCAGTTCGGTTAGGACAGAATTGGCAAATCCCTGTAGCCCAAGCTTCTAGCCTGTAAACACTGACAGGCTAGAAGCCTGAGCTATGGGTGTACAAACTTTCCCGTTTGCCATACCGACGGCTCAATATAGTCAGTTCAATCATATTTAAAACAGATCGAGAGCGTTGAGCGGAGTCGTGGGCGTAGCCTTCGCGCAGCGAATAACGCGGTTCTTGGTAAAGCAGAACAGAGTCAGGATGTTTCGTTTTTTATGGAACTGACTGTAATTTAAGGCCGCGCAAGTCAAGACTGTACAACTCAAACCACAAAGCCCTGTGACCAAGCTGAATTTCAGCTAAATCACAGAGCTTTCGTCCGTCGTGCTTTGACCTTAATCAGAGCGAACGGACGGAGGGTTGGAAGGATCAATCCGACTAAAAACCGGGAAGATTTAAACCACCGGTTAGCTCTTCCATTTTTTCACGCATCGTTGCGGTCGATTGAGCATACGCATCGGTCATCGCTTCGGTGATGAGCTTCGAGACGGTTTCCGCATCCTTGGCGAGGGCTTCCGGCGCGATCGAGGCTCCGCGAGGCTCTTGGTTACCGCTCAGGGTGACGGAGACGAGACCATCACTCGACTTACCCTCGATTTCCATCGCATCAAGGTCTGCTTGCAACTGTTTGGCGCCTTCCTGAACCTGTTGCGCTTTTTTGAACGCATCGGCCAGTTCTTTCATCTTGCCGAGGCCGAATCCTGTTCCTGCCATAGTGACGATCTCGTTAGTGACTCTTAGGTAAACTCGCATTCGCGATCGCGGAGTAGTGGATGCACGATCCGTCCGCGATTGCCAACTTGAAAAATTGATTGTCTCATCTTAGCGCCCTGCGGTCGCAGTCGCAGAGTAATCCACGACAGACGGCACAGGTCAAGACGAGAGCGTCGGGAACTCGCCGATCGTTTTCACTTCCGGATGCAACCAAACCGACCATTGATCATGCACCGTAGAGCGCACATGATGAATTAACTGAAAAATATCGGTTGCTGTTGCATTCCCACCATTCAAGATGAAATTGGCGTGTTGCTCCGAAACTTCCGCCCCCCCAAGCTGAAAACCTTTGAGGTTGCAGCGTTCGATCAGCCAGCCCGCCGTATGAGATTCGGGATTGCGAAAGACGCTGCCGCAACTTGGACGGGTGTAGGGTTGGGTGCTGTGGCGATGGTGTAAATGGTGGCTGGTGGCAGCTTTGAGACGTTGCGGGTCGTGACCTGGCTCAAATTGAAAGGTGGCATTGAGAACAATGCGCGGTTTGTGCTGTAGTTCTGATGAACGGTAAGCGTACTGTAAATCCTCGCGGGTCAGGGTTTCGCACTGTCCGGCGGTATTCAGTGTTTCGATCGAGATGAGATTGTCTGCGACACAGCTTTGATGGGCTCCGGCGTTCATCACCACCGCTCCGCCGATCGTCCCCGGAATACCAACCACCCACTCAAAACCGCTCCAGCCCAGCTTGGCTAGCTTCCAAGCCACACGCGGCAACGGTTCGCCCGCCCCGATCGTCACTTGACCCTGTTCCTCATCTCGACGAAATAGACGTAACTCTTTTGCGGCGATCGTCAAACCTGGAATACCCTGATCGCTGACCAGTAAATTCGACCCTGCCCCAAGGAACGTCACGGGCAACCCCTCCGCCTCTGCCCACTGCAAACTTCGCTGAAGTTCCTCAATCGATCGCGGTGTCACAAACCATTGCGCTTGTCCACCCACCCGGAACGATGTCAGCTTCGCAAGACTGACATTGGCGTGAATCGCACAGCTATCAGCGATCGCGATCGGTGGAGAAAGCACATCTGTTGCTGCCGCATCGCCGTGGCGATCGCCCCGTATACGGTCAACGGTGAGCGAGAGGGTGTTGCGTAAAACAGCCATAGATCGTTACGTGGTTGGAATGTAGGGAAAATTGCGAAGGTGCGATCGCAAGCGCTGAACGGTGAGATGCATGATGAGCGTCGGGAAAACCGATTGGGTGGTGCGCTTTAATTCAGATGACGCCTGAAAAATAGCGCAGAATGCTCAATATTGCTGGCATAGGCACAAAAAACTGAGATTTGGAACTGAGATTTGGAAACGTTAAACGTAGGTCGTCGGTGAATCGAGGTGGATATCGTCTGGATTGTACTGTGTGGTGTCAAGTCAACAACGCCATGCAGGATACCGCTCGGTTGCAGTTAACGTGGGGATACCTGCTGATTTCGATAGACCTCGATCGTATCCGGAATAATTTGATTCAGGTTACCTGCTCCCAAAAACAGGACAAAGTCTCCCGTTTTCAGGGTCTGACTGAGTAATTCCGTGATTTCTGGCAAGGTCGCACGATAGTAAATATCCTCAGTGCGTCTGGTTTGCCGCATCACCTCCTCGGCTAAATCCTGGCCACTGATCCCAGCGATCGGTGTTTCCCCGGCACTGTAAATATCACTCAGCAGAATCACATCCGCACTGGCTAGCGAAGCCGCGAACTCCTTGAAAAACGCTTGAGTCCGGCTGTAGCGGTGGGGCTGAAACACCGCCACCACCCGACGAGCCGGAGTGGTAGCACTCGCTCGCAGGCGTGCCGCCTTCAGGGTTGCTTCGATTTCGCTCGGATGGTGGGCGTAATCGTCGATAAATTGGATATCGTCGATCGTGCCGCGCAGCTCAAAACGGCGTCGCGCTCCGCTAAATTCCGCCAGAGCCGACGCGATCGTCGTAAATTCCACCTCCAGCATTCGCGCCACGGCAATCACTGCCAACGCATTACTGAGGTTATGCGCCCCTAACAATTTCAGCTTGAGCGTCCCGAGACAGGTATCCCGCTCCCAAATCCGAGCCGTCGTCCCGGTCGCGCCATACTGAATCTCATCCGCGCTGTAGTCAGCTCCCGAGCTACGATCAAGACTGTAGCTAATGTCCGGCTGAAAATGGGCTTGGATCGTCGGACAGTCGATCGAGGCCACAATCCGCTCCGTATGGCGCTCAAAACTTTTGAACACCTCAATGGTCTCAGCCAAGCCGGTGTAGCGATCGGGGTGATCCAGTTCAATATTCGTAATAATGCCGATCTTGGCGCGAAACTTGACCAGGGAGCCATCCGACTCATCCGCCTCCGCCACAAGATGAACACTACGACCCGCCCGAGCATTCCCCCCCCAGGCATTCACCTCACCCCCAATCACGATCGTTGGGTCAAGCCCTGCCTGCACCAGCGTATAACCCAAAGCGCTGCTCGTCGTCGTTTTCCCGTGGGTTCCGGCGACCGCGATGCTGTCATGTTCCGCAATCAGTGCCGCTAGCACATCTGAGCGGTGAAAGATCTCACAGCCCAATTCCCGCGCCGCACAGTACTCCGAATTGGACTCATTGATCGCCGTTGAGCAAACCACCTGCGGCAGAATGCTGCTCGGTGTATCCAATGCGGCGGTCGCTGGGGAGGTCGAGAACGCCGTAGGCTGCGATCGCCAGCGATCAAAATTCATCGCATCCTGCTGCCAAAAAATATGTGCACCCCGCGCCTCTAGGCGCTCGGTGATGTGCGATTGCTTAAGATCCGAGCCAAAAACAGGAAGCTGCCGTTCCGTAAGAATATGAGCGATCGCCGACATCCCGATACCACCAATTCCGATGAAATGAAATGGTCTGCCGCTAAAGTCCACGGATTTCGGCATCTTCGGCTCCTTAGTATTAATTTAACTCTCCGATTGACACGCGATATCATATCAGGGTTTTTTCGCATACCAAGCTCATATTCCGATGTCCGCTCCCTTAAAACTTCCCCTCATGACCATTTCCCTTTGATCATCTTGATCATCATGCAGAAATGTACGACCTTTGCGATATTATTAGAGTCACTGAAGCGCCGAACGGTTGAAAGTTAATCAGCCAAATGACCTTAAGCTTATTCTGAGTCAGGGTTTGGCGCATCAGGAAAAATTAAAGTTTGGGAGCGAACACCGTTCGCCTCACTCCGGTATTCAATTAATTTATTTGAGCATCGATCCCCGCGATCGTCATTCACAACATTAATTAAGCGAAACGGAGTCTTTAAAGTTAAAGATAAATACCGGCATATTCCTCAACTGTCACTCGGTGACTGTAACGGAGAGCCATTGTGATAGGAGGTCAAAACACAGTGATTAGAGTCGCGATCAACGGTTTCGGACGGATTGGCCGAAACTTTTTGCGCTGCTGGCTGACGCGAGAAAACAGCCAATTGGAAGTCGTGGGTCTAAATGACACCTCTGACCCGCAAACAAACTCGCACCTGCTGAAGTACGACACGATGCTTGGTAAGCTCGATGCCGAAATCAGCTGCGATAGCAACTCGATCACAGCCAACGGCAAGACCATTAAATGCGTTAGTGATCGAAATCCGCTCAACCTCCCCTGGAAAGAATGGGGTGTTGACCTGATCATCGAATCAACTGGTGTATTCGTCACTGAAGAAGGTGCCTCCAAGCACATTGAAGCGGGTGCGAAAAAAGTTCTGATTACGGCTCCTGGTAAAGGTGGCGGCATTGGAACCTACGTTATGGGCGTCAACAGTGACGACTTTGACCCGACCTACAAAATTTTCAGTAACGCAAGCTGCACGACAAACTGCCTTGCTCCGATCGTCAAAGTCCTCAACGATGAATTTGGCATCGTGAAAGGCACGATGACCACAACCCACAGCTACACCGGCGACCAGCGTTTACTCGATGCCAGTCACCGCGATGTTCGTCGTGCGCGTGCGGCTGCCATGAACATCGTCCCAACCTCGACCGGCGCAGCCAAAGCCGTTGCCCTCGTCATCCCCTCGATGGCTGGCAAACTCAACGGAATTGCGCTCCGTGTCCCGACCCCCAACGTTTCGGTGGTTGACCTTGTAGCACAAATCGAGAAGCCGACCTTTGTTGAAGAGCTGAACGAAACGCTGAAGAAAGCGTCGGAAGGCTCGATGAAAGGTATTTTGGCTTATTCCGATCTGCCGTTGGTTTCATCGGACTACAAAGGTACAAATGAATCCTCTGTGGTGGATTCGAGCCTGACCCTCGTGATGGACGGCGATATGGTCAAAGTTGTTGCCTGGTATGACAACGAATGGGGTTACAGCCAACGTGTGGTTGATTTGGCTGAACTGATTGCTTCTAATGGTAGACCAGGATCAAGATTGAGCTTAGATCCGTTCTAGGTCTATTGTTTTGCGCTATTTCGCGCCTCAATCTGGTTTTGTGATTTAAATTAAACGCATGTTAACCGCTTTAGTTAACATGCGTTTTTATTTGGGCTGAAGTTTTTGCACGGCGCATACATGGCTTCAAATCCACAGCGTTTCGTTTTCCCCTTCCTAATCATCAACCCCCTAAATCACGCTCTAATCTGATATGACGATCGCCGCGAGTCTAATGAATTCCAGCTTTCCCCTGATGTCTGTTGTCTCAGAGCAGTTGCTGAATGTTCTCCCGATGTTGGCGCTGGGTTTTCTGGGCAGCTTTGGTCATTGTGCTGCAATGTGTGGGCCACTGGTCGTGGCGTTTAGCCTGACGGATGCTAGCGATGCCGTTGGTGAAGCAGGAAGAGAGTTGAAGCAAACGTCAGGGGATGTAGACATTCAGACTGGAGATGTCCGTAAGGCTGAGGAAGATTCCAAGCTGATTGTGTCCCGAACCGATTCTCGATCGCCCCATTGGTCGTTTCAGCTTTGGTTGAATTTGGGGCGGCTTTTGGGCTATGCGATCGTTGGTGGGATTCTTGGCGGGATCGGCGAAGCGACGATCGCGGGGGGACAACTAGCCGGGGTCGGTAGCGGGTTACGACAAGTTGTGGCGATCGCGACCGGTCTTTTGTTGGTCTGGTTTGGGGTGATGCAGGTAAACCCAACCGTGCTGCCCGCGATTCCCCTGTTGCAGCCTCTGACTCGCGGGTTGCATCAGCAAATTTCAGGCTGGATGTCGCATATTGCAAATTTTGTACATGATTCTCACAAAGATCGGGGCAGTCACAGTCATCTATTGCAAAGGGGAAAACCGATTTTGCTGGGGAGCCTGTGGGGATTAATGCCTTGCGGGTTTCTGTTTGCCGCGCAACTCAAAGCCGCCGGTACGGGATCGGCGATCGCGGGACTGCTGACGATGTTGGCGTTTGGGCTGGGAACGTTGCCCGTGATGTTGGGAATTGGGTTTTCAGCCAGTTGGCTGAGTGCGGATCGGCGTGGTCAGCTTTTTCGGGCGGCGGGTGTCGTCGCGATCGCGATCGGGGGGGATTACGATTCTGCGGACGGACGGGATGGTTGACTGGAGTGGTCATAGTGCCCTGTTTTTACTCAGTTGGGCGCTGGTGGCGCGACCGCTGGCTCGTTGGTGGCCGACGCCATTGCGCTATCGTCGGGCGATCGGGGTTGCGGCTTTTATCCTGGCGATCGGTCATCTGGGGTATCAGGCCGACCATGCACTCAATTGGAATCCGGACGCGATCCGCTTCATGTTACCGCTCCATCGCTATGGCTTGCTCGCGGGGATCACGGCGATCGCCTGTATGACACCCGCTGCACTGACCAGCCTGGATCGCCTCCAAATGGCTTTGGGTCAGACCTGGCGACGTATCCACCTGCTGACCGTTCCAGCGCTAGTCTGTGCCGTCGGCCACACCGTTTTGATCGGGTCGAATTATCTGGGTGAGTTGTCGCGGGATGCGTCGCACTATGCGAGATCGGGGATCGTTGTGACGATCGCGCTGATTGTACTAGCACTGCGATCGGGGCGTTTTTCGCGTCAATTCGGACGATCCCCGGCAACCTCAGCCATGAGTTCAAACCGAGAATCGGAATCCGCCGCAGGCTGCCACGATCGCTAGTCTAGATTTCATCTCACCCTTCGGACAGGTGATCGACTTCTCCCACATAGGTACCGATCGCCTGAGCCGTCTTGAGCAAACCGCTATAGGGATCAACCAAACGGGGACTCTGGAGACAGAGTTCCTCGATCGAAACCGAGTCCACATCGCCATTACGCCAGACCACGACACGGCCTGACTCGCCCGCCGCCACCAGATCCACCGCCGCGCGACCAAACGAGGAGGCCAGGATACGATCAAGAGCCGACGGCATCCCGCCCCGCTGCACATGACCCAACACCGTCACCCGCACTTCCACGCGGTTATTCATACATTGCGACAGGCTATCGGCAATGTAGTCGCCGATGCCCCGTAAACGGCTATTGCCCTGGGAGTCGGTGTATTTTCGTGATTCTCCATTTAAGGTTTTTGCACCCTCGGCGACTACCACGAGCGCAAAATTCTGTTTCCAGGTTGCGTGTAACTCATGAATTTTGTTGCAGATCCCTTCGACGGTATAAGGCACTTCCGGGATCAAAATCACATCGGCACCTCCCGCAATCCCGGCATTGAGCGCCAGATGTCCGGCGGTGCGTCCCATCGTTTCGACGACCATGACGCGATCGTGACTCGCCGCTGTGCTGCTCAGTTTTTGCAGGGCACCGACCACGGTATTAACCGCCGTATCAAAGCCGATCGCCCGCTCTGTTAGACCCACATCGTTATCGATCGTCTTGGGAATGCCGATCAGCTTCCAGCCGCCGCGTTTCGCCAACTCGGACAAAATCGCGAGGCTACCATCACCGCCGATCGCCACGATCGCATCGAGTCCGAGCGCTTCACATCCTGCCAAAATTTTATCGGTATTGGCGATCGTATCCCCCTTATTGATCGATCCCAGGATTGTCCCCCCCATACTTAACAGCGGGTCGATCCCGCGTAAGTCCAGACCATGAGCCGTTAGCTCGATCGCGGGTTTACGCTCCATCAACCCCTGAGTTCCGTAGGGAATCCCGAGGACTTCCCAACCATAGGACAGCTTTGCATGGCTCACCACGGCACGGATCGCAGCATTCAAGCCCGGGCAGTCTCCGCCGCTGGTCAATACACCCAGTCGTTTCTTTGTCATTGTGTTGCTAATATCCGTCTCTGGCTATACGTCGCATCTCGATGCCGCTGAGATTAACATTTTGACATGCTCCCCGGACTACAAGTCCGGGGATTCTAAAGCTAGGCAAACAGACCAGGCTGCTGCTCTACTCTGTGGCTTGACGTTTCATCGGGCATAGCTAGCAAGCTAGTCTGACGCGCCCTCCGCGTCCATTTCGGCGCTGCTCAATGCAGGCATTTAGAGTCGTGCGCCAATCCAGCGCCGACTTTGTCTATATTTTTGGCAGCGTTTTGATCTCGATCGTGTTCAGCACCGCAGCTTATGCAAAGCACAGAACGAACCGATAAATCGAGCTTACCCCAACGAAAACCGCAATCAGAGCAAATCTGACTCGTTGGCTCCCATCGGCTGATGATAGTGACAGCGCGATCGATGTACTGAGCTGCTTTGCTCACTAACATCGCCCTGAACTCCGCCCAGCCCTGCTGAGAGATAGCGCGACTC
>JAAUPN010000130.1 GCA_012033105.1 Coleofasciculaceae cyanobacterium RL_1_1 | reverse complement strand
GCCGGGATTGGCGCGGGGTGGCTCCGGTGATGTCCTAACGGGGTTGATGGGGGGATTCGTGGCGACGGCGCTGCGGCAGGGGCGCGATCTCGTCGAGACCGTCGCGGCGGCGACCTGGTGGCACGCGGAGGGCGGACGACAGGCAGCACAGGCGCGATCGCAGTTGGGTGTCGATGGCACAACCTTGGCGGAGTTCATCAACCGGGCGATCGCGGAAAGTGTTGCCGACTAAACCAATGCTCTGTGTCGGAGCAAGACCACATTAAGATCGTATCCAACGAATCTAGCTAGGACTGACGCAGAAGTTCGACTTCTGAACGAGCCGTCACTATTCCACATCGCGGGGCAATGTGAGAAGTCGGACTTCTAAACCGTCGGTTGGGTTGCGATCGAAGCACGATCATCACAGTGTGACCATATCGGCAGCGACCGCGTGCATGGTATCTTGAGGTGTTTCAAACCGGCTTGATCGCACTTGTCGATCGGTTGGTTTTGGGCTCGTTGATCGCGTGGCGATCGGGCTTTCCCGCTTGATCATGACGATCGCGCACAGCGTCGCCCGTTGCCGAGATCCGGCACGTCTTTTTAGACCAAACTCAAATTACCAAAAAATCCCAGCGTAGAGTGCGAGAAGTCTCCCTATGATCCACGAAGTCTTTATGCCTGCCCTCAGTTCCACCATGACCGAGGGCAAGATCGTCTCTTGGACGAAAGAGCCGGGAGACCAGGTCGAAAAAGGTGAAACGGTTGTCGTGGTTGAATCGGATAAAGCCGATATGGACGTCGAATCGTTTTATGCCGGAACCCTAGCCGCGATTATCATTCCGGCGGGCGGAACTGCGACGGTCGGTGCAGCGATCGCACTTCTAGCCGAAACCGAGGCCGAAATTGAAGAGGCTAAACAGAAAGCCGCCGCCCTCAGCGCTGGCAGTGCGGACAGTACCGCCGCCGCCCCACCACAGCCCGCCGTACCGACCGCCTCCGCTATTCCAGCAGAAGCTCCCGCCGCTGCGGCTCCCGCAGCGGTTCCCACTGCGGCCAGTGTCGTCCGATCGTCTCACCTCGCGCCCGCAAACTCGCCAAAACCCTCAAGGTTGACCTGGCAACGGTAAACGGCAGTGGTCCTCACGGTCGCATCATCGCGGAGGATGTGCAAAAGGCTGCTGGTAAGACCCCGACGCCGCCCGTTGCTGTGCAAGCTCCGCTCTCTACGGTTCCTGCAACCTTTGGCGCTGCACCTCTTGCCTCTGCTGCACCGGCAGTCGCAGCAGACATCACACTGAACGTTCCCGTGGCTCAACTCACGCCGCTCACGACGATGCAGCGTGCCGTCACCGACAACATGAACGTTAGCCTCGGCGTGCCGGTCTTCCGTGCGAGCTACACGATCGCCACCGACGCCCTCGACGCACTCTACAAAAAAATTAAGCCCAAGGGCGTCACCATGTCAGCTCTGCTCGCAAAAGCCGTCGCCGATACCTTGGTCGCCCATCCGCTGCTGAATACAAGCTATAGCTCTGAAGGTATTCGCTACCCCGACGGGATTAATATCGCGATGGCGGTGACGATGCCCGATGGTGGTTTGATCACACCGGTTCTTAAGGCCGCTGATCAGCAGGATATCTACTCGCTGTCACGCACCTGGAAAGATCTGGTAGCCCGATCGCGCACGAAACAGCTCCAGCCGGACGAGTACAACAGTGGCACATTCACGATCTCCAATCTGGGCATGTTTGGCGTTGATAGCTTCGATGCCATCCTGCCGCCGGGTCAAGGTTCGATCCTGGCGATCGGCGCCTCGAAACCGACCGTGGTTGCCAATGCTGACGGAACACTTGGTGTTCAACGTCAAATGACGGTGAATATTACCTGTGATCACCGCAATATCTACGGTGCAGATGCAGCAGCGTTCCTGAAGGATCTCGCCGACAAGATCGAAAACGATACCGCTTCGCTAACGCTCTAAATTGAGCTGCCAGAATCGCATTCTGGTCTCAACTTCCGCGTTGCTCAAGCAGGCCACAGCGATCGCTGTGGCCTGCTTTTTGCATCGTTGGTCGATGTCGTTGGAGGGGAATGATTATCCTGAAATTTCATCTGCTGCCTGGGTTCGATCGTCGCACTCCGCTAAGGAATCCGCGAGGTAGACACTAAACCCATTTCGGGTTCGCATTTTGGTGCGATACAGCGCCGTATCCGCTTGATGTAAGAGCAGATCAACGCCATGTTTTAGATCTGGAATCAGGGTCGAAATACCGATCGAAACCGTAACGCGATCACAGACCGGAGATGCCTGATGAGGAATTTGCTTCGCGGCTAACAATGCGATTAAGTTCTGAGCGACCGCGATCGCCCCGTATTCATCGGTATTGGGCAAGACGATCGCGAGTTCCTCCCCACCGTAGCGAGCCACAACATCGTCTGGCCGACGAACCGCTTCGAGAAAAACCTGTGCCACTTTGATTAAACATTGATCACCCGCCGGATGGCCGTAGCAATCGTTATAGGGCTTGAAAAAGTCGATGTCCGCCATCAGTAACGACAAAGGCTTGTGATCGCGTCCTAAACACAACCACTCTCGCTCAAGCACGACATCGAGATAACGACGATTGGCAAGCTGGGTTAGCGGGTCAATGCGAACCAAATGCTGAAGTTCACGCTGGGCGGCTTCTAGCTGTTGATTCAGTTGACTAATTTCGTTATTGCGATCTTGAAGTTCTCGGTAGCGTCGTTGCAGCTCGATCTCGATCTCATCAGCATGTTGCACAATCATGTCATGCATGATTTTGAGATCGGATTGCTCTTGCTTCATTTTCTCAATCTGAGCTTTTAAGTGTCTCAGCTCCACCAACAGTTCTGGCCGAGAAAGCTCATCCTCGGGTTTGGGCGAGTGATTCATCCTGCTATTTCCTGCGGAAGAAACCTGCGGACTGGGGAGAGACTACACACGTAGGTTGGAGTTTCCATCATCATCAGGAAGCCTGGGATTTTGAAACGTAGGGTAAAAGGCCAATGATTGAGAACAAGCTCAATTCCGTCCCCAACGACGTGAGTCAATCTAAAGAGTCCTGGTGAGACGATCGTGCTATGCCAGCGCTAGCGAGAGTTCATCGAGTGGTCGCAAATAACGTGCGAACTATCAGAATATTGTCACAGTCGCGCAGCGGTAAAGTGCCGTACACCATGATTTTGATCATTGATACTAAACTACACACGATCGCCCTCCCAGTCGGGACACTCTTCATCTTCCCAACCGTAGGGATGCATCGCGCACACTAGCAAGTGTTCGCCGTAGCGGTAGCCGTGGTAGTGCTGGCAGCCTTGACAGGCGGGATACTGTTTGGCGGTTGGGCGCACGTGGGACAGTGGCACGAACCAGTTTGGATCATTTTCGATATCGCCAGGATCAAAACTGTCGGGATCAGGGGATGAACCGGAGCGTGAACCGGAGCGTGAGTTAGACGGATCGCGATCGCCGGAATTGTAATCCCCTTCGCTGGACTCGTCTTCTCTGGACTCGTCTTCCGTGAAAGCGAGCAATACATCGATCAACGCATTCACGGATGCATCAATCGCCCGATCGCAGTCCTCTAGCCACACGTCTAACTCACCCAAAGCATGATGTAGCTCCGGTGGGAGGAGCGGTTCCGCTTGTGCTGCAAACTCCGACGCCGCCGTATCAATCTCGTCCAGCGTTTCGATGAGTCAATGATCGACCCGATCAATGGCGTCATCCACTTGCTGCTCAAGCTCGGTGGCGGTTTTCTCGATCGCCTGCTGTAACTGTTGTTGTAGCTCGTCGAACCAGTCGTTCATGACTGCCCCCATTGGGCTGCGTATATGGCATGTGTTTTGATTGCGTTGTGCAATGGCCTTCCGATCAAAGACGGTACTAGCGATCGCGACGCAACCGTTTTAACTCTTCCTTCAAAACTGCAACCTGATCATGAAGATCGCGGATCGAGGTCTCTGGGGTAATGTCTGGCGCAGGCGATGGGCGTTGAGAGTTGGTGGCAGGCGGTGGCGTCGGCTCGTCATCATCATCGAGAATTTCGATGCGGCGTGGCTCCTTCGGGATATCCGCCGGATATTTCGCGTTCGAGTTAGCCGAAGAGGTCGATGTTGCTCGATCGGCTTGCGCTGCGGCCTGAGCCGCCTGTTCCATGGCTTGCGAGGCGGCTTCTTTGCCCTGCTTCATCACATCATCAACAAAGCGCCGCGCTTCCTCTGCCGTCATTTCCCCCCGTGCTACCAGTTCATCGGCTAATTTTTGGGCTCGCTCTTGCAGCTCTCCGAAGCGTCCGCTTGCCTGCTCACTGGCATAGGATGCTAGACCTACGCCCAGGTAGAAGGCTTTTTGCATCATGTCTCCGAATCCCGGCATGGTTTGATCTCCTGATCGTCAATGGATCGATGCTTTTAATGTGGATTCATCGGAATACATCCACATCAAAGGCTTTCCCTCGTTATCTAGTTATAGTCCAGCTTTCCCAGGCGATCGAGCTGAAAAAACCGTCCATCGATCGCGATCAAACCCATCACTAGGATTAAACGTCATCGGCTGCGATTAACCATGATTGGCCGTTATCGAGCATGATTGGTCGCTGATTCCGCCTGACTAGCGTGCCGGGGTAAACACCTCGGGAGTAAAACTACCGTGTAGACCATAGGGAATGTGATAGGGCAGATTAAGCTTGGCGATCGCTCCGGCTTCGATATTTTGAGCCTCAAGGATGTGCAACGACGAGCGATGGCGATCGGCCTCATACACCAACACCAGCACCCAGCCATCATCCTCTGCCGACCCACCCGGACGCGGCACAAACACCGGCTCACCCGTAAACCCGCGCGGCGCAACGCTATACATTTGACGCTCAATCTGATCCGTTCCCAAATCTAGCTTGATCACCGTTTGTAGGGGAGCGTTACCACTGGGTTGATCGGTGGCGCCACTGTAGAGGTAACGATAGGAACGACCGACGCGATCGGGATGGAGCGAGGGAAATTCACAGCAGCGTGATTCGAGGACGATGCGACTCACCTGGCCGGTGGTGCGATTAATCCGAAACCGCCACAGTTCTCCGGCGGGCAGGCGATCGAACTCCACATCGAGAAAGCTCGTGTTTTCTTCCACGGTCGGGAAATTGGCGTAACAAATCGAGTCGAGAATGACTTCCTCGCCCGATTCGTAGGCGTTGGCGTGGTGGAAGATAAAACACGGATCGGTTTCGTAGACCTCCAGCTCGCTGCCGTCACGTGGTAAGAGGTAGATTTTGGTGGGCGATTTGGGGTCAAATTTGATGCAGGCTCCCGCACCACTGAAACCGAGCAACATCGGTAGGGGGTTAAACGTTACCGGATTTTGGCAAAAGATGGCGTGATTCGGCGTAATCGCCATGTCATGCATAAAGGCAAAGCCGGGGATTGACCGTGCGTGACGGCGCAGCAGCGTACCATCGGGGGCAAACTCGTAGGTATTAATCGTGCTGGACAAACCGGCTTTAATGCCAAAGTTCACCAGGCAGGGCTGACCACCATCAGCGAGACAGGCCGGATCGATGCGGGGATGAGCGGCAAATTCAGTACCGGGCGCAAGGATGCCATCGAGATCTTCGAGACCGATCGTCTCTAACGTGTGGGGATTCAGGCGATGCGGTTGTGATCCTTCCCAGAGGGCAAGCAGTTTGCCTCCCCCAATAAATGACGTTTGTATTTCGCAATATTTTTAAAGTTGGTATCGAAAATATTCGCGAGCCAGCCGCCCGGTTTCTGCGTACCAAAAACGCCCCGATAGAGAGGCTTTCCGGCGTTTTGCTCGGCGACAAAGCCTGCGGTGCGGACGTAGCGATTTTGAAAGTGGGCGCGTCCATCCGTGAAGGCGATCGCGTTGATCATGCCGTCGCCGTCGAAGGGATGGGCGATCGGTGTGCCGCCGATGTCGAGCAAACCGGGGCCATTGCGGAAAAATGTACCGTTGAGTTCTGGGGGGATCGTACCCTCAATATCAGCAGCACTCAGCCACTGTGCGGATTCTTGGCGCTGGGATTGATAGCCACGCTTCCAGTCCTCACGACTGTAGCGCTGTTGATCTGGGCTGACGGAAGCGGGTGTGGTGGTCACGATCAATGGCGGCTAATGCGGCAACGAAAGATAAATCTGGCTTCTATCTTAACGTTTTGTATCGAAGTGTTAAGTCATGCTCAACCGTATCGTCCGGATTGATCGAGTTAGGAGTTGTTCTATCGGTCTTGCCCAGGCTACGTCAACAACTCTGCCTCAAATTAGTTTTTTTCGTGAGTTCTACAGTCGGTTCAATCAAGAACAAGCACAAGACATCTTGGCTCTGCTGAACTTTCTGACAAACCGCGCTTCGACTCCGCTCAACGCTCTCAGGTTGTCCTGAAAAAATTGTATGGTTTCACGCAGATGGCTCAGGACATACGTAACACAAGCTTCTAGCTTGTTCTTAGACAAGCTAGAAGCTTGTGTTACGCAAACCCAGAATTTTGTCCTAAGCACAAAGCAAAAAACGATACCATCTAGGCAACTTTTGCGGCTTCGATCGCTTTAACGAATTCCTCAAAAAGATAATCCGCATCGTGGGGGCCGGGGCTAGCTTCGGGGTGATATTGCACCGAGAACACCGGCAGGGTTTTATGGCGCAAACCGGCCACGGTGCGATCGTTCAGGTTGAGGTGTGTCACCTCGATCTGTGCATCTAGCGAGTCCGCATCGATCGCAAAGCCGTGGTTTTGGCTGGTGATTTCCACCTGCTTTTGCTCCATGCCACAGGGCTGATTGAGACCACGATGACCAAATTTGAGCTTGAAGGTTTCCGCCCCGATCGCCTGACCTAAAATCTGGTGACCCATACAGATGCCGAACATGGGCTTACCGGCATCGAGCAACGCCCGCACGGTGGCAACGCCTTCGGTGACTGCCGCCGGATCGCCAGGGCCATTTGAGAGGAAAATGCCGTCCGGGTTGTGCTTGAGGATGTCCTCTGGCGATGTGCTGAGGGGAACAACAATCACGCGGCAACCGTAGCTGGCTAAACGGCGTAAAATGTTGCGCTTAACGCCAAAATCGAGCGCGACGATCGTATATTTTGCGCTCGTGGCAGCTTTCGCGCTGGGACTGAATTCCCATTCGTCCGCCGTCGCTTCCGTCCATTCGTAGGTTTCCGGAGTCGAAACTTGAGCGGCCAGATTTTGACCGGCCATACTCGGAGCCGATTGCACCTGGGCTAAGAGTTCATCCGCATTCATCTCGGTGGAAATGCCACCATTCATCGAACCAACCGATCGTAGCTTCCGAGTCAGAGCGCGGGTATCAATGCCGTAAATACCAGGGATACCGTACTTAATGAGGTAATCCGTCAAACTTTGGGTTGATCGCCAGTTGCTCGGGCGGCAACTGATGTTGCGGGCGATCGCGCCGATCACAAACGGGCGGGAGGCTTCTTCGTCGTCGTCATTGACGCCAACGTTACCAAGTTCGGGATAGGTGAACGTCACCAACTGACCGCAATAGCTCGGGTCGGTGAGGACTTCCTGATAGCCGGTCATTCCGGTATTGAACACAACTTCGCCGATCGTGGTTCCCTCTGCGCCGAACGACCACCCTTCAAAGGTGGTTCCATCGGCTAAAACTAGGATGGCGCGGCGATCTCCGGTGATGGGCATGACGCTCTCTTTTGGGATTTAAGTCGGCGATATTATCCCACGATCGCGATCATAAAATGGAATTTGAATGGTCGTGACTGTAGGGATTTGCGGACATTTCCTGAATTCACGTGTGAATAGATCGCAAGGGATCGAGACCTTTGAGATTTTGGAAACCTCAAAGGTCTGAAGCCAGATTTGACTTTTGTGTCTATTTGTGCATCACGCGGGCAAGCTCTGCCGCCACTTCCGGACGCGAGAACTCCGGCGGCGGTAGCTCACCATTCCGCAGCATTTCGCGCACCTTCGTACCCGAGAGGTGAATTCGCTCCTCCTTGGTACTCGGGCTGGTTTTGCTCGTCGCCATCGACTGCGATCGCTTGCAGTAGAAAGCGTGCTCGAACTTCATCGGCGTGATGCCCAGTTCCGCAGGCTCAAACTCATCAAAGATGTGTTGAGCGTCATAGGTTCCGTAGTAATCACCCACACCCGCATGGTCACGACCGACGATGAAGTGCGTACAGCCGTAGTTTTTGCGTACAAGCGCGTGGAAAATCGCTTCACGCGGGCCTGCATAGCGCATCGAAGCGGGGTTAATCGCCATGATGACGCGATCCTGAGGGAAGTAGTTATCCATCATGATTTCGTAGCAACGCATCCGCACATCGGCAGGAATGTCGTCACTTTTGGTCACGCCGACCAGCGGGTGTAGGAAGAGGCCATCCACGGTTTCCAGGGCGCATTTTTGGATGTATTCGTGGGCGCGGTGGATGGGGTTGCGGGTTTGAAAGCCGACGACGGTTTTCCAGCCCCGATCGAGAAAGAGCTGGCGGCTGGTGGCCGGGTCGATCTGATATTTCGGAAATAGGGGGTGATCATCGCGCTGAAGCAACCACACCGGTCCGGCTAAGTTGACATCACCTTGGGCATAGACCGCCGCAACGCCGGGGTGCTTGTCCTCGTCTGTGCGATAGACGTTGAGCGCCTCTTTAGTTTTATCGTAGGTATATTTTTCTGTCAGTTCCAGGACGCCGACAAACCGACCGCTCGCATCATCGAGGCGAACAAGTTGACCTTCGGTCAAGTTGGCCGCCGTTTCGGTCGAGACACTGAGCGTAATCGGCACAGACCAGGGCAGTCCATTCGCCAAACGCATATCCGTGACAGTGGTTTCATAGTCTGCCTGACCCATGAAGCCGATCAGCGGGCTAGCCGCACCGATCGCGATCAGAACCAAGTCCGAAAAGTGGCGATCATCGAGGGTGAGGCGGGGCAAGGTATCAGCCTGTGCCAAGAATTCTTGTTTGCGATCGGCAGGCGCGATGCGATCAATCAGCACGCCGCCATGGGCAGCAATGGTTTCGGGGTGACTCACGACAGTTATTGGGTGCAGTTAGCGGATAGCCATCAACCGTTCAATTTCAAGAACTGAATCGAGTGATAGGGACGCAAAAACGTCGCCTTTAATACTATCGTGTGCTGCGATCGCGATTCGGGATTGTTTGATGGCACATCGCCCCACCAGCGTATTACCAACGCTCTGCCCCAAGACGGAGAACCCCCTCAAACTGGGTCGGAATAAAAAAGCTTCGGAAGTCAAACAACTTCCGAAGCTTTGGAATGATTATTCTAAGACCATCCTAAAACCGGTGGTTTCATCACCACCAGCTTAGTCAACACTTAGTAAATACCGTTATTAAACCGTTCATCACCCTCGTTCAGAAACGCCTCCTGAGGGGTGACAACGAAGTTTTCAAAATTTTCTTGTAAGCGTTCCTTTTGGCTGTCCGTGAGATCGGGCAGATCTAAGAGATCTTCAACCTTCTCATAAGGCGCATTATTCACAATCTTCGCCGCAAGTGTCGGGTACATTCCACGCAGCTTACGAAATTGGCGAATGTTGGTGTTGTTGATGTCGATTTTGTAGCCAATCTCGACTCGTTTGGCATCAGCCGCATTGATCAGCTCACCTTCGACTTCAGCCATAATCGGGCTTGGAGCAGCCATTGCAGCGAGGTCACCGCTCCAAGCGAAGACGCAAGCAACCGCAAGACTGAAAACGGCAAGCAACCGCGCCAGGTATTTCATGAATTTCTATCCTCTTAATGTTCTAGATCAGTTCTAATTTGCTTTGAATATTATCATTCAACCTTAGCGGTGACGTACAAGATACCGGCAAACTCGATCGGATAGGAGAAAATGGACGCCCAGCCTTGAGTACAACTACTTATTGCTCGATGAGCTGTCGTGATGCTCAAGTTCTTGATGTTGAGATCAAAGTACTACCGGCTACCGGCCAACGATGACCGGCCACCTAGGGCGATCGCAACTCTTCGCTCGCCAGCATCGTCACAATTTGGGCGAGTTCATCAAAGGTGCAGGCGAACGTTTGGGTGGGCTGATCGTAGCCTTTGAGGTGAACGATCGTTGAATGGAGGGCGCTACAATCCACGGGCAAAGACGATAACGCTTCAAATGTGGTTTCTCCGAGGGCGATATCTTTCCCGATTTCCTTGGTGGCCGATTCGAGTCGAAATGCTGCATTAACGGTATCACCCAAGGCGGTATAGTCGGGTCGATCGCCGCTGCCCGTATTGCCCACCATCGCGTAACCGGTATTAATGCCCGCCCCGATTTTGAGCGGAAAGGGTAGTGTGTACTTCGTATTGAGCGATTGCGTCATCGCTGACAGTTCTGACAGCGCCTGACAAATGTTACGCACCTCTTCAGGGCTGGCAACCTCCGACTTGTGGAACCAGACGGCCATCACCGCATCGCCAATATACTTATCGACCCAACTTCCCGCATCACGGATGATATTCCCAGCTTGTCGAAACCACGTACCGATCAACTCTGACAGCACCTGTTCATCGAGCTGTCGCGTCAACACTGTAAATTGCCGGATATCAACGACCATGACGGAAATGAGGCGGCGCAGGGACAAGACCGCTGTTGCACCATCTTCCGTATCAAAATCCAGGGAATCCTCGCGCTGTATTTGCATCGGCGAGTAAAACACGAGGTCTGTTTGTCCGACGGTTAATCGATCGCTATGGCGCAAACGCACCGGAATACTCACCCGACGACCATTAACAAACGTACCGTTGCGGCTCCCGAGGTCAATGAGGTAGTACTCACCGTCGTCGGTACGCTGCAACATGGCATGGGACCTAGACGCCCACCGATCGGCTAAGGTGAAGGTGTTGTCGCTACCGCGCCCAAATGTCCAACAATTGCCGACATCGAGCAGAAGCTGATGGGAAGCGGCCTCCGTGCGTAGGATGAGATGAGGAGGAGATTTCAAGACAGTGGAAGAAAATGAACGAACACATTGGAGGTCAGCCATCTCTGTTCTATCACCTGATGTGATCGGTTGCCGACTCTCGGGTGAGTCTTTTCTCGTCTTCAACCCGTGCAAGGAAGAATCCGGGATTCCCTCGAGGTCTGGGGTTTTGTCGATTGCCTGAACCCCTGACAAGGCAATCGGCAGATATTACGCTGATCCAATGCAATCAGCATTATGGCGATTCGAGACCCAACCTACAATCTAAGCGCTCTGGAGTGTGCTGGCTGCCGTTCCGGTCATGAGGGCGTGGCGGGCTGGATCGTGAATCCCGTCTCATGAATGCCGATCGCGGCGAATCGTCTGATCGCTCGTTGGGGAGATATCGTAAGCTCGATCGTATCCACGAGAGTGATTTTAAATCGCCTCAATCGATTCCGTTGACATCCGTTGACACCACGAACCAAGAAAATTCCATCCGGTTCATCAGCGGGATTGCAGGGTCGTCAATCGAGCAATTAAAGAAGATATCTAGACATTATCCTGCAATTGTCCGGTGAGACACTAACGTGTATTTGCTAAGATGGCTATAGCAGAATAAGTGGGAGAGAACGCAGACACCGAAATGTTCAGGGTTCGATCTCCCTAAAGTTTTTGATTGGCGTACCAGAGCCTAAATTCTCATCCTAATTAAAGATTTAAGCCGTAAAGTTTTCGATTACCATTGGTACGGATTATCGAAAAACTGGGTTTAAAACCCCGTCCACTTCGACAGGCTCAGTGCATCGCTTCTAGGACGGCTTTTGGTGGGTTGTCTATTGATCTCTGAGCCTGCTACTGTTTTCAGTAACAGGAAAAGGTAAACAAC
>JAAUPN010000129.1 GCA_012033105.1 Coleofasciculaceae cyanobacterium RL_1_1 | reverse complement strand
GCGTCACGGTGCGATCGAGCTGTTGGTGTTGAGTGCGTGTCAAACGGCGATCGGCGATAAGCTCGCTATTCTCGGTATGGCTGGATTTGCGGTTCAGAGTGGCGCACGGGCGACGATCGCCTCGCTGTGGGGGGTGAATGACGACGCGACCGCACGACAGATGACGTTTTTCTATGAAGCCTTAGCACGGTCCGAGGTGAGTAAAGCCGAAGCGCTACGCCAAGCCCAGCTTAAGACGATCGACCTCGGGGGAGATTATGCCAAGCCGTTTTATTGGGCTCCGTTTGTTTTGATTGGCAACTGGTTGTGACATCTGGCTCCGGTGAATCGATTCAATCACGACCGGAGCCGTAACGTAGGGCATCAAGCCAGCGACGTAGGGCAAAGGCGCGATCGGCGGGTAATCCGGTCATGCGATCAACTCGCTGCGCCACTCCAGCCCGATCGTCCCAGGCAGACAAAACACCATAGGTCGCCAAATTCAGAAAATGTCGCGTCCAGTCCAACAGCGGCGCAACGCCCACTTGCGGCACAACGCGCATCACCGTTAACGGTGCGGCCAGGGTTGCCCGTGCCATCGCCTCCAATAAACCGCCAAACCGGACGACATCTTGCAAAAATGGCTTCATCACCCGATCGCCCCCTGCGGCCATCGCACCAAACACCGACCCGAGTAAGCGGTTAACGGCATCGGGATCGGTAACGGGACGATCGAGCGGAACCGTCATGGTTTGCTGAAAGAGCCAGGTGACGGCGATATTGGGCTGATAGGGCTGAACAAGCTGAAGCGAGGCGCGATCGAGCGTATCGCCTTCGAGGGCGTCGCTCACGGCGCGATCGAGCCGTGACAAATGACGCACCATCGCCCCAAAGCCGCCAAAACTCAGCGGGGATTGTCCGCCGCTGCTGTCACCGATCGCCAGGATACGATTCCAGGGCAAGCGGAGGGGACTGTCACGATAGGCGGGAAAGACGCCGAACAGAAAGCGTTTGATTTCGAGGTCATCGAGCTGAATCTTTTGATAATCCGGCAATAACCGAAAATATTCAGCGGCAAAAAATTCCAGGCTAAAGCGATCAGGCTGCGGATCGAGATAGGTAAACAGGTAGGTCGTCCGGCCATCGCGGGCGGGAAGGCTTCCCAAAAATATTGGCAATGATTGGCGATCGGCTGGTTCGACACCATCAAATCGCCGGTTTGGTTTTGCTCCGCTGTAAACCCCGTGGCGCAACTGCCCACAACCATGCAAATACTGTCCGGCGTTGCACCCTGACGAGCCTGCGCCGCGATCGGCGAACCATGCCCCATCGCATCGATCAGCAAACGGGTTTCGATCGTCGCCTCTTCACCGTCGGCGCTGAGTTTGACCGAAACTCCATCGGGATGGACGATCGCGCCACTAAACGCGACGTTTTCGCACAGCTCACCGCCCGCTTTGAGAAAGCGTTTTTTCAGGGTTTCCAGCAAATACACCGGATCGACACCGACATTGAGGACATCGCGCACCCAAATGTCAGGACTGCCGTGAAAGCCCACCCGCGCCGGGTTGTATTCACTGACGATCGCCGTCTCAAGCTGCTTTTCGGTCAGCAAATCTAGCTCGACCAGTTCGTGCAATTCCTGCCGCGAAATATTCCATTCCTGGTCGCGTCCACGCAGAGTGCCGCGTTCCAAGAGCAACACGCTGAAGCCACGTTTCGCTAAGGCTGCCGCGAGCAAAATCCCCAGGGTTCCACCGCAAATGGTGACGTCGTAACCTCCCGGCTGCGATCGTTGTTTCGATCGCTGAGAGCTTTTAGAATCTTTAGAGCCTTTGGAATTCCTAGAATCTTTAGAACTCTTGGAACTCTTAGAATCTTTCAAGCTGTCAGAATCTGTCGAATCTTTAAGATCCGCCAAGGTGCGGTCGGTGGTGGCGATCACCTGGGGGATCGTGAGCCGTCCGTGGCGCAGGTCGTCCCAATAGCGATCGGCGCGGCGCAGATTGGCGATCGTCTCAGCGGATAGGTAACGCTCCAGATCAGCGGAAAAGTCAGCAGCCGTCATCATGATTCTGGACGATTAAAGGCTAATGCGGGCAAAATCAGCCCGTGGATCGACGCTACGGCAAGCGCTCAATTGTTCGTAAAGCTGACGTTCCGCATCGCTAATCGAGGTCGGCGTCACTACCATAATTTTGACCAACTGATCGCCCCGCTGCTTCGTTTTCGGCGACGGCCAACCCTTGCCGCGCAACCGTAGCGATTGCCCCGATCGAATCCCCGCCGGAACATTCACCTTCACCAAACCATCCGGGGTCGGCACATCGATTTGCGTACCCAACACCGCTTCATCAGGCGAAATCGGGACTTCACAGAGAAACTTATCGCCCTCAAATTGGAAAAATGAATGGGCTTGCAGCTCGACATTTAGGTACAAATCACCGCGCCGACCGTAGCCGTCACGATTGCCCTTGCCTTTGACTCGCACGCGGCTACCGGATTTCGCGCCCGGTGGAATTCGCACCGAGACGATCTCGCTGCCAATATTGAGCCGCTTTTGGGCGCCGTGAAAGGCTTCGGCAAAACTAAGCGTCAGGGTCGCATCGCGATCGAGCGATCGCCCATTGGCTGCGCCCGCTGCACCGCTGCTCGTACCACCCGCACCGGCACGGCCATACCCGGCAAAATCTTCAAACCCACCAAATCCTGATCCCGCTGATCCCGACGCCGATCGCGACGATGACCAACTGTTGGTACTGCTCGTACTGCGTGATCGCGTGCCACCGCCCATATTGCCGAGTAGCGTTTCGATGAACTCATCAAAATCGGAATACTGACTAAAATCAAACCCGCCCGCAGCGCCGCCCGGTGATCCCGGTGATCCCGGTGATCCTGCCGCACCCGCACGACCCGCCTGCTGCCAATACTGACCGTAACGATCGTACTGCTGACGCTTATCCGCATCCGACAGCACTTCGTAGGCTTCGCTGACTTCCTTGAACTTGGCCTCTGCCGCGCGATCGCCGGGGTTCATATCCGGGTGATACTTCCGCGCCAAACGACGGTAAGCCTTCTTCACTTCCCCCGAATCCGCCGTTTTGGACACCCCAAGAACGGCGTAATAGTCCTTAAAGTCAGTTGCAGCCATAGAAAATTGCGCGTCGCTTACCGTGGATGTTCAGTCTAATCTAATGTATTCAGCCATTTGGTTCGGTTGTTGCATCCTCAAAACAGTGCAATGTCCGAACGTTCAGCCTTTCGGTTGCCCAGATTTCAGGAAATTAAGCCACGACCCGATCAGCCCGTGTGATCCGCGAGCTGTGAGAGCTGCTTAAAGCTAACCAACTCCATGATGTTTTTGTTCGGATCGATCGCCAACCATCCCTTACTCGTCAGCTTATCGATTAACTTCGAGGCTTCTTCAAGCTTAATATCCGCCACATCGGCCAGATCTTTCGTCGGTATATTAACGATGTGGACACCTCGCCCATTTTTTTTGCCATAGCTGTCCGCCAGCCCCACCAAGGTACTCGCCAGCTTCACCGCTGCAGGACGGTTTCGCATTTGAAAGCGGAGATTGGTTTGACGCAAACGACGCACCATTAATTGCAACATCCGGTGATGAAGCTGCGCGTCTTTAAACATGGTCTGGATAAAGCGCTGGGCGGACACACTGAGCAGGGTCACATCCGAGAGCGCGAGAACATCGGTCGATCGGGGCGATTCATCCAAGATCGCCATCTCACCGAAGAAGTCCCCCGGACCTAGTACCGCCAGGGTAATCGGATCATCACCGATCAGGCGTCGCACCTTCACCCAACCGGACACCAGAAAATAAACCGCATTGCCCCAGGAGTCTTCCATCAATACCGCACGGCCTGGGGGATACTCATGCTCCTCGGCTACGGACAGGAGCCACTCTAACGTTTCGGGATTGCTGGCATTGAAGAGCGGAAAAATCTCACCGAACGCTTCGCTTTGCATGGAAATGGTATGGGGTTGGGGTCAGATGACTGTTTGCTTAACGCTACTATATTGCCTCATTCTCTATACTTCACCCCTATGGAAGTGCGTCTGCAAAAAGTCTTAGCTAAGTATGGTGTTGCCTCACGACGGCGTGCCGAGCAACTAATTCGCGAAGGGCGAGTGTGGGTTAACGGTCAGCCCGCTACGATCGGCCTTAAGGTTGATCCCGATCGCGATGAGATCACCGTTGACGATCAAACACTCCACACCGTAACACCGTCAACGCTATACATCTTGCTCAACAAGCCCCTCGGCGTCGTCTCGACCTGTCATGATCCCCAACGCCGACCCACCGTGCTAGATTGCCTACCCGACGAACTGACCCACAATACCGGACTCCATCCGATCGGTCGTCTTGACGTGAACTCAACCGGGGCTTTGATCCTGACCAATGACGGCGACCTGACCTATCAGCTTTCCCATCCGCGCCACCATGTTCCCAAAACCTATCGCGTTTGGGTTCATGGCATCCCCTCCGAGGCCACACTGAAACAATGGCGATCGGGCATCCAACTCGATGATCCCGATGATGATCGGCCAACCCTCCCCGCTCAGGTCGATCGGCTTCAGGTGCAGCACCATCGTGGATGTGACCAAACCGAACTCGAAATCGTCCTCACCGAAGGGCGTAACCGCCAAATTCGCCGCGTCGCTGACCAGCTCGGTCATCCCGTCATCGATTTACACCGATGCTCGATCGGCATCATAATGCTTCAAACTTCGACCGGACAGCCGCTCAAACTCGGTGAATATCGTTTTATGACCCTCACCGAAATCGCACAACTCCAATCCAGCGCCGCTGATATCGTGGATATTACTGACAAGTCCCACTAATTATTGCCCAACACATCGATAAGAGAGAGGGATTTAGCAAGATGAGTCTGGTATTTGTCTATGATCCTGATCACAGCCAATTTACTCAAATAGGTTTGCGAAGATGCCAAACCCGGCTAAAATCACTACATGTTCCTTCACATTGCAGTCAGTAGGAAGCCTAAGCGCTATGTCTAGCTCCGGTCCCGAACTTGCACGCCACCAAACCGAAGTCTTGACCGAGATGGGCGCACATCTCCGCGATCGTCGCCAGGAAGCTCAACTCACCCTTGAGCAAATTGCGGCGGACACCCGCATTCCTTTACGTCTGCTAACTGCGATCGAGTCTGGCAACATCACTATTTTACCCGAAGCAGTTTATACTCGAGGGCTGCTTCGTCGGTTTGCGGATGCCGTTGGGCTGAATGGACGCGAGTACAGCGAAAAATTCCCGACCGGCATCGACCCCACCCCTCGTTTTAGCGGCTGGCGCAAAACCCCCGCTGCGCAACTACGCCCGTTTCATCTGTATCTTGCATACGTCGCCCTCGTCATCGCTGCCGTAACCGGGATTTCGCTGTCGTTTGATCGAATGCAGCAACCGAGTGCAGACCTAGCTGAGACCGAGGTCAAGTCCGAACCCCAAGCTCCGCCCGCTCAACCGGTAGCCTCCCCCGCAGCGCCGGTTGTCAACAAGCCCGCCACTGCGACCAATACAGCCGCCAAGCCCAACACCGCAACCGCCAAACCAGAGGATACCCAAAAGACAGAATCTCCCGACACTCAAAAAAAAGATGGCCCCGTTAGCATTGAACTAACCGTCACCTCTGAGTCTTGGTTACAGGTTTTAGCAGATGGTGAAGTCGCCTTTGAAGGCACGTTATCGGAAGGTAAGCAAGCTTGGTCAGCCGATCGTGAAATCACGGTGGTCGCGGGTAATGCCGGAGCAATCATGGTGACGGTAAACGGCGGTGATGAAAAAGCACCACTCGGAGCGCCCGGTGCTGTAGAGGAAGTCACATTCATGGCAGAGTCTCGCCCGAGTGACGCCGCAACGCCCAGCCCGTCTAATCGTCAACCCACCACACCGCCAAACCGCTAACCCGTCACGCCTGAAGATTAGCTTGCGTCGCTGAGTCAGACTCTCGGCAGTCTCAAGATTTGCGACATGCAAGCTGCGACATGCAAGCATTGCTTAAGTGTGAAGCGTGACCCGTGAATAATTTTGATCTCAGCTCTACCTTGATGTGGGAGCCTGCTAATTGCTAGTCGCTAAAAGTCAGCCTTTTTAGCAGCGTATTTAGCTTTAAATTCTTTCGGGGAAGGTTCCCCAGTTTTCTGGGGGGAACTGAGCCGGAAACACGACCGTCTTTGAAAGTTCTGTAATGATTTGTTTGGGAGTCCATATGCAGCGTATTAACCGGATGAGTTCCATTTTGGGTACGATCGCGAGCGCGGCGATCGTCAGCCTAGGGCTATACGCTACGGACGCGATCGCCCAAGAGGCTCCTGATCCAACGGATGGAGCATCCATGGTTCCGTCGATTTGTGCGTCCCAAAACCCAGACGATCCCAGCTCTGCCGTCAGTCGCTTCTGTCCGAAATTACTCCAAATCCCGGTCTTTACTGTCACAAATGCGGATGGATCGCCGATCGTTACGTCTGTCCCCCTAGCTGACGGCTCGAATCAAGAAATTGGCGGTGTATTTCTTGATCCGAACGATGCCCAAGCCTTCGTGACCTCACTCCAAGAGCGTCAGCCCGAACTTCTCGGTCAGGTTCAGGTCTCCGTTTTAACCTTGGCTGAGATCTATGAAGCTGATCGAGATAATCACATCGCTCACGAAGACCCGATGGAGTTTGCCTATGTGCCATCGCGCCAGCAGCTTCAGCAGGCGGAGGAAGTGTTTGCATCGCAGAATGTGGAGATCGAACGATTTGATGGTGTGCCGCTCTTTTTCGCAACGTCGCGAGCGAATGGCGGCTACATGACGATCGAGCAGGATGACGAATCGGTCATCCCAGTATTTTTCGATAAAAGCAGTCTCGATCGTCTGATTACCAACTTCGGAGACGGTGAAGCGTTTCAAAACTCGGTGCAATACGAGGTGTTACGGCTTGAGCGTGTTTTGCAAACGATGCAGGTGCTCGAAACCCTCGAACAGCTCGATCAAATTGTGGCCGGTACGGATCAAACTCCGATCGAGGACACTCTGATCCCGAGTTTGCCACAGATGATGGTTCCGGAAGTGCTCGCCATTTTGAGCCAGGGTGAGAGCAACCCCTTGGCAGCTTCGATCGCCATGCGTCTCCAAGATCGCGAGCTATCAGGTAATACCCCGCTCGATCGTGTGGAATCCCTGCTCACCCTAGAGCTGGATACCTTAATCGAATCGGGAACCCCAAGCCCGGTCTGGCAGAGCATTCGTGAAGAACTCGATACCGGCCTCGGTGATACCCTCGCACAGGTCGTATTTTTCCCCAGTCCCACATCGGTGCAGTTTATCCAAGATTTGTTGAACGGCGCGGGTAGCTAACCCTTAACCACGAAAAAAGCGGCGCTGTTACATGACAGCGCCGCTTTTTAGAATTCACAGGACTCGTTTAAGCGAGCTTGAGAACCGATCGAACCACTAAAGCTCTTTGACTTCCGAGACGAGTTTCGTCAGCATGTCCTTCGCGCCGCCGAACATCATCATCGTTTTCTCGCCGTAAAACAGCTCATTTTCGACGCCCGCAAAACCCGTACCGAGCGATCGCTTAATCACGATCGTGTGCTTGGCGCGATCGGCTTCTAGGATCGGCATTCCGTAAATCGGGCTATCCTTCGCTGTCCGTGCCGCCGGGTTCACCACATCGTTTGCACCAATGACGAGCGCCACATCGGTGGTCTCAAACTGCGGGTTAATGTCCTCCATGTCGTAAAGCCGATCGTAGGGAACATTTGCTTCCGCCAGCAAAACGTTCATGTGTCCCGGCATCCGTCCCGCCACCGGGTGAATCGCGTAGCGCACTTCCACGCCGAGCCGTTCGAGCTGATCGGATAGCTCACGTACCGCGTGTTGCGCTTGAGCCACAGCCATACCGTAACCCGGAACAATCACAACCGATCGGGCATAGCCCAGCATCATCGCGCCCTCTTCCGGATCAACCGTTTTCACCGATTGGTTCGTCGTCTTACCACCGGCAACGCCAGTGCCAGCACTCGATTCGCCAGAACCAAAGGCCGCAAACAGAACATTGGTCAGCGATCGGTTCATGCCTTTACACATGATCACCGTCAGGATGATCCCCGATGCACCCACGAGCGCCCCAGCGATAATCAACATGCTGTTACCGACGACGAAACCGGCGGCACTCGCAGCCAGACCCGACAGGGAGTTCAGCAGTGAAATCACGACCGGCATATCGCCACCGCCGATCGGCAGGACGAACATCACACCCAGCAAAAGCGAAATCCCGATCGTGCCGAGGAACATCGACTGATTCAGGCCACCGGTCAACAGCAGGCCACCTCCAACAAAAAAGCTGACGAGCAGCGCCGCATTAAAGGCTTGCTGAAACGGGAACGTCACCGGCGCACCGGAAATGGTTCCTTGCAGCTTGGCAAAGGCGATCAGCGAACCGGATAGCGTCACACCACCGATCAGCACACCCAGCAAAATTGAAATCATGCCGCCGGTATCGGGGCTATTGGCCGTGCCAAAGTAGCGCCAGAGTTCGCCGATCGCCACCAGTGCCGACGCCGCACCACCAAGCCCATTAAACAAACCCACGAGCTGCGGCATGGCCGTCATTTCGACCCGCTGCGCCATCACTGCGCCGATCGCCGAGCCGATCGCAATGCAGCCCAGAATGGTGACATAGTTCACCACATTGAGATCTAGCAACGTTACGACGATCGCGAGGAGCATCGCCACCGAAGAGATGAGATTACCCTGCCGCGCTGTCGCAGGTGATCCGAGACGTTTAATCCCGACAAAAAATAGGCAAGCTGACACGAGATAGCCGATTTGAATGCCATTGGTAATGACATTATTCAAGCCGGTCGATTCAATACCGTTCATGCTTTCACCTCCTTTTTCTTGAACATTTGCAGCATTCGATCTGTGACCAGGAAGCCACCGACCACGTTGATCGTCGCGAGGACGATCGCGATCGCACCGAGAATCATCGTGATACTCGGTTCGCGATCCCCGGCGATCACGATCGCACCGAGAACAGCGATCCCCGAAATTGCATTCGCACCGGACATCAAAGGAGTATGAAGCGTGGGCGGCACTTTATTGATGACCTCAAATCCTGCAAAAGACGCCAGGACGAAGATAAAAAGTGCCGCAATCGTTGGATCGTTCATAGGAAGTTCTTCAGATAAAGAACACGACAAACTGTAAACAATGGAAAGACGAGAACCGCCAATTCAGGAATTTTGATCATTAAACGATCGCCGGAATTGCGGAAATCTAGGCCGTAAAATTAGAGGAATTAATCCGAAAAATGATGGATGCAGAGAGGACATTCATCACACGATTCCATCCTGCATTCGACACAATTTATGACGTAGCCACAGACCCCTGGGTCATGGACTCTAGGAGCGATCGGACGCGCTCATTGCGAACTTCACCCCCGTGGGTAATGCAAGCGCTGTCGATAATGTCATCGTCAAAGTCAAGGTTAAATTGGCCGTCTTGATCCACTGCAAGCGCTAAGAGCGTGGCAATATTTTTGGCATACATTTGGCTGGCATGAATCGGCATCGATGACGGCAGATTTTCCGCACCAATAATCGTGACACCGTGGCGAATGACCGTCGCTCCCGGCTCCGATCCCTCACAGTTCCCGCCCTGATTCGCCGCCAAATCGATCACCACCGACCCCGGTTTCATCTGCGCCACCATGCCATCGGTCACGATGCGCGGCGCAACCTTACCCGGAACCTGAGCCGTCGTGATGACCACATCCGCCTGTGCCACATGGTCGGCGAGGACTTCCTGGGTGCGCTGCTTCGAGGCGGTGGAAATCTCCCGCGCGTATCCTCCGGCGGCGACGGTTTCTTCTTCGAGCTTCACCTCGACGAACTTCGCACCGAGGCTTTGCACCTCTTCTTTCACCGCCGGACGGATATCAAACGCTTCCACCACGGCGCCGAGACGACGACTGGTGGCGATCGCCTGTAAACCCGCGACCCCCGCCCCAACAACGAACACTTTCGCCGGTCGAATCGTTCCCGCCGCCGTGGTCAGCATCGGGAAAAACTTCGGCAGCGCCGCAGCGGCGAGCAGTGTCGCTTTATAGCCCGCCAAACCCGCCTGAGACGAGAGCGCATCCATACTTTGAGCGCGGCTGGTGCGGGGAATTAGCTCGATCGCAAAGGCCGTCACACCGCGCTCCGCCATCCGTGCAATGATCGTCGGTTCACCGAGGGGATTACAAAAACCAATCGTGATGCTGCCCGATCGCATCTGATCTACTTCACGGAGAGTCGGGGGTGCCACTTTAACGATCGCATCTGCCTCAGCCCATAACCGAGCTGTATCGTGGATGATCGTTGCACCCGCATTTTCATACTCGTTATCCGTAAAATAGGCGCGGTCTCCCGCTCCTGACTCAACACAAATTTCAAACCCTTGCTTAACTAAGCGAGCAACAACATCGGGGATGAGGGCAACGCGATTTTCACCAGCTTCAATTTCTTTAGCGACTGCAACTTTCATAGACTAGTGCCCGTCAATGGACGAACGGAGAGACCAACGTTCGAGCTTGCAACCGAATGACGGCCTCGATCGAAATAGCATCGATTTTAGACCTTTCACCCGATATGGTTCACAAAACACGATCATGCTTCTACGCACCTCAGATCCTAGTTCATCAATGAGAGCTATTGCTTTTCACAACGTAAAGTTTTGATTGCTTTTGATTGCTTAAAAATTTCAGAAATATGAAGCGTTCGCGAAACTTGAAAATATAGAGATTACGAACAGTCTTTCACCTCAAGGGTAGAGCCGGTTTTGCCACCTTTCTCTGGCACAACAACTCAGACAACAAAGATTTACAACGTTATATTTTAATGTGCATTAACTAATCTTCTATTCATCACAATTGCTCGTATCGCCCAGTGACCTCCAAAGCAAAGGATAAATCCCATAGATGACGCCAAACGTCGGCTTTGATAGATTTATTTACACTTTTGGTAAACAATTATAAACACTGCACTTCGCTCTCCATCCCACTTCGTCGCCTGATCCTGATCTCCGCTGAACGTCGTACAACTCCTTACACTATGAACCGAACTCTCACCGCCGCCTTAGCCTCTGTAACCCTTGCCACGACAGCACTCTTCGGAGCTTCCTTATCCAAGGCTAACGCTCAGGGATTTGTGATCTTTGGTGGCCCTGGCGAGGGAAATAGCCTCAATTTTTCGCTTGACTACGGCACGAATGGCCATCCGCGCGATCGCTACCGCCTACGCATCCCCTCCAAGAAAATGACCTTCGCGGTCTCGCAGTTCTCGATCGAATACCCCGATTATTACGATGGTGAGTTTGATACCGAACTCGATCCCGATCGTCGTCTGAGCCGCCAGCCGATTCGTATACGAGTCGATGAAAACGGCGATTATGAAGATGTTGAAATCGAAGCCGTGGTTTGGGATGCCGAAAACCATGTCATCGACATTTTCCCCAAAGAGCCCGTTCCAGCAGGCAACAAGGTTGAGATCGTCCTCTCTAACGTTGAAAATCCCCGCTTTGGCGGTATGTACTTCTTTAACTGCCGTGTGTTCAGTCCTGGTGATCTGCCCCTGGCGCGTTATCTCGGTACGTGGGTGATCGGGATTGGCAACGGCTAACGTGGTAGAAATACGCGTTCGCTTGGGTGAGCTTGCAGGGCAAACGCATACTCGTCTAGCTCGATCTGGTGTCGATCTTGTGTTGATTGATCGTCGGGCGCATTGCCATGCGCCCCTACGAATAGAAAGGATTGAAGTGAGGATTTTTCGGTTTG
>JAAUPN010000314.1 GCA_012033105.1 Coleofasciculaceae cyanobacterium RL_1_1 | reverse complement strand
AACCCATCAAGGACAAACTCCTCCACCTCGACAATATGCCGATGACGACATTGCGCCAGCCGCAGTGCCGTATTGGCGAGATGTTGCTGCCAAAGATTCAGCTCCCGCGCTTGGCTGCGTTCGGTGTTGAGCGTTTGGATCGCCACCGGGCGATCGGTGGTGTCCCGTGCTTGGTAGGTGACGCAAAAGCCACCCTCTCCCAGCAAACGTTCGATCGTATATTTGCCGCCCGCGAGGCGGTGTCCCGGTTGCCAAATGGTCATGCACTTACCCCTGATCGATGTTCGCTCTTTAGGTCGCGATCGCCGCGCCGATCTCGTCAAAGCCTGCACCAAAGGCGTAGTTAAACGTTTGGGTGAGGTGGCAAAGTCCACCAGTTTGGATGGATTAAGCCCCTGTTCTAAGCCGTCGCCGGTCACGTAGTCGAACAATTCGAGATCGTCGATCGCGCCGCTTTGATCGGTGTCGATCGTGGTGGTGTTGGCGTTGATTTGTGCGGCATAGGTACTGCGATAAAACTCGAAGTCGATCGCCGCCGAGAGATTCAGCCCGCCAAAGGTGCGGCCACGTCCCTCAATGAAGCCCACGGTTTCAGCTTTGCCGACGTTGTAGACATTTTGCACGCGATACTCGGTCAGTAAGTCGGCCTCGAAGGTTTGGCGCAGGAAGTTCACATCGACAAAATCACCTAGGGAAACACTGGTGGCCGTGGCTTCGTCGGGGACTTCGTTCACCGTGGAGCCGGTGGCCGGTGGTGTCGTGGGTGTGGTCGTTGGATTGGTGGTTGAGCTGGTGGTCGAGCCGGTGCTTGAGCCGGTGGTCGAGCCGGTGGTCGATTGCGCAAGCAGGATGGCGTCTTGATCGAAGGAGCGATCGCCAAACCTTGATCAATGCCAAATTCATAGGCGTGTTCAAGGATTAAGGTATCGGTGATTTGCTCGATCGCCAATCCATAGGTTGCAGTCAGCTCGGCGGCGTGGGCGTTGCGATAAAACGCAAAGTCGATTTCGTTTGACAGGCCACCATAAACCAAGTCGATCACGAGGCGATCGTCGATTTCCTTCGTGGTCGAAACATTATAGGTAGCGAGCAGTTCTGAGGCGAAGGCATGACGCAGGAAATCCACTTCGATAAACTCGGTGGTTTCGATGCCCAATTTTGCTCCCCGTCCAAACATAAAGCTGATGACCTGTTCGCGTGAGAGTTGGCGAACCGCTTCGAGTTTGGCCTCGATCGTTACGTTGGTTTCGATCGTGACGGTGGTGGTTTCATCAACGCTACTGACCGGATCAACGATCGAGACATCGCCGGTCTTTTTCGTCTGGTTTGTATTTTTAACTGTGCCGGTTTTCTGGGTTGTATTGGTTTTCTTGGTGTTTTTAGCTGTACCTTTACCGCTTGAGTTTGTCTTCAGCTTTTTCAGCGTCGCAGCGATATTCTTCAGCGTTTTGCGGGTTTTCTTGGTTCCGTTTGTCCCTTTATTGGTGTTCTTTTTGGTTGAAATCTTGAAGCCGTCCGCTGTGCGTTTGGTGTTGCGGGTTTGTCCACTGAGGATAACCTCAGAACCAAAGTAAAACTTGTATAACACCTCGACATTGGTTTCAGCGTAGGCATCGATGTCGATGATCGATCGTTGCAGATCTTCGGTTTGGAATAGTGCGGAGAATTGCGAACTGTAGGCCAGGGTCGTGACCTGTTCGGTGGTAATAAAAGCGGTGGCATCAAACTGTAAGCCAACGCTGGCGAACAGTTGCGCCTGTTGTCCAACACTGAGCGATTCGATTTGGTAGCGTAAGAAGTCGATATTCAGATCGCGCGATTCGTTGACGTACCAATTGGCGATCTCGGTGGCGCTGAGTTCGTTAACGGCGCTGAGTTCGATGCTGAAGGACTGGGCGATCGCCGCGCCAAAGCTCGATCGGAAATAGTTTAGATTGGCAAATTCGGTCAGATCTAAACCAAGGCTTGCCCCTTCGCCGAAGATAAACGATTCGATTTCACGGCGATCGAGTTTCAAGACCTCTGAAGTCGAAAGGTTCAGCGAGGCCGCGATTTCGCTGGTGTAGCGCGATCGATAGCCGCGTATGTCAATCGGCGCGAGGTCTGTACTGTCGAGCGCGGTGGTTTGGCTGTAAACGTAGTCGAGGATTTGCGCGTCGGTGGCTTGGGTGGCGCTGGCTGTCCCGAAGGCGGCGAGGGCGTCACCGCTGAAGGTCGATCGCACGTAGTCGAAATCGATCGCGCTCGATGCACCGCCAAACTGAAAATCGAGGACAACCTCGGCGCTCAGTTGGCTAACGGCGTCGATCGCCACTTGGTAGCGCCGGGCGAGGGCGTCGCGATTTTGTGATCGAAATAGTTCAACGGCGGCGGCGTCGGTGAAATCGGCGATCGAAATGCCAAACGCCCAAGCATCACTGACGAGAAAATCACGAATCTGGGTTTGACTCAAGCTCGCAACCTCGGCAACTCCGTAAAACTGCGTCAGTGCTTCCCCGTTCTGGTTGCGGCAGGCTTCGAGATCAAACGGCGATAGCGGTGTATCGACGTTGAAGCCTTCGGTTAGAGCGTAGCGGCGCAGGTCATCGGTGCTAAGGTCGGCGACGAGTTCACCCGCTGCGGTGACGTTTTGCCCGAAAAGCTGTTGGTAATAGTCCGTGTCGATGTAGGGCGCATCGTCGCCGAAGACAAACCCGACGAGCTGACGATCGGTAAATTCCGCCCCAAAGCTGGCCGCGATCGCCGCACCGTACTGACTGCGATAGTAGGCCGTATCGAGAAACGCCGTTACGTCCAGCCCCAGGTTTAGGCCGTCACCGATCGCGAAGCTTTCGATCTCGCTTTCGGTGACCTCCTCGATCGTCGTCACGCCGTAAAACTCGATCAGTTGCGCCGAATAGGTCGCCGCGTAGGCGCTGAGATTCACCGAGGTTCGCGCCAGACCGATTTCAGCGCCTTGGTTAAACGCAAACGCGCGAATCTGATCGTTACTCAGCTCGATCGCCGGTAGCCCGAAAAACTCCTGAAGGCTGACACCGTGCCGATCGCGGTAATAGTCAAAGTCGATCGCGCGATCGCCTAGACTCGTCACCAGGTCAATGACCTGCGCATCGGTGAGCTGATCCGCCGTTTGCAGATCAAAGCTCGCGCCGATTTCCGTTTGAAATAGACGTTGGAACGATTCCCGGTTCAGAACCGCGCCGAAATAGGACGTAAAACTACGGGCTTCGTCGATGCCAAATTGGAAAAAATGCTGGAGTGCGGTGGTGTTGCCCGCCTCCACCGCTTCAGCGACATCCGTTTGAGCATTCAGGTAATAGTCAAAGTCAAACAGAGCATTGACTTGACGCGTTTCTTTAAAACCAAAGCGGAAGAAATGCTCGTTGACACTGGTTGCCTCGATCGCCACCGCCGCCGCGATATCGTCGTGAGCGGCAAGGTAGGTCTGAGCGTCAAAGAAGCGGCTAAATGATCGGTTTTCCGACCAGCCAAACTGAACAAAGTGTGACAGGGCATCGGTTTTACCGGCATTCACCGCGATCGCCACATCGGGATTAAGCGTGAGATATTCCCGCGCGTCGAAAATCTTAGAATCCTCAACAATTTGCTTCCGTTTGGCCGTGTTCCGTCCTGTCACTTGCTGCATAAGTATTTTCTCTGAGGTGATGTTATGAACATAAGTACTGATTTATACGGACGAAACATCATGAGTTCGGGTTTCCGACCCTCTAGTCTGAGGTTCAGAGAACCATCACACGTAGATTCAGAGTTCAGAATTCGGGATTCAGAATTCGGGATTCAGAACTCAGAACAGATCTGAATTCGCTCGCCGATATCATAGATTCGATTTGCGAGAGTCCCGAGACTCGCGATCGCGATGAAATTTATAGATGC
>JAAUPN010000313.1 GCA_012033105.1 Coleofasciculaceae cyanobacterium RL_1_1 | reverse complement strand
CCACAGCCCCCCGCCCCCCTGACGATCTAGATACAAGAAGCCGAACGCCGATCGCGTAAGCCCCACCGAATGAGAACGACACCAGCAGCGAGGACGAAAACAATGCTGAATAAACGAACCGTGATCGGTGCGGTCTCTGCCGGAGCGCTCTTAATCGGGGTTGGTATCGCCCGCAGCGTCGTGACCACAGAACGGATCGTGACTGACGAAGCCTTCAATCTAGCGCAGCAAACCGGACAACCCGTGTGGGAGACCTATCAACGTCATGTCTGGCTAGCCTGGATTGGTAGCGTGATTGCGGTAGCAGGTGTTTCTGGGGTGGCGGCGTCACTCTACGCGCGAGATGAGGAAATCGACGACATTGCCGATCGCGCGTTGACTGTACGCGATCGGGTGGCGACGACGGTTCCGGCCTTGCGAGCGATCGCGCAAGAGCGGCATCGCAGCTTGCCGCCGCCGACCCCGGAAGTCGCAGCAGAGGAGCTGCACAACTCAAGTGAGGAGGCCGCGACGAACCGCCTAAAAAAGTCCTCAATGGCAACCCCGATCACGACTCCCCGCGAGACCCCGCACAAGACTCCGAACGAGATCCTGAGCGAGACTCCGATTACACTTCAGCCGAACACTACCCCACCCATCAATCTCACTCGCACTAGCGACCTCCTAGACGATTCTCCCCACAAACTCCCCCACGATTCCTCTCAGTCTTCATCTAGCCCGGACAATCCAGACCTGCTAGAGCCAGAGAAGCCAGAGGAGTTCGTCGAGGCGTTCGTCAAGAATCCACCGAGAGTTAGTGAGGCGTGGCTTGATCCGCTTGACCTACGAGATGATGTGACCTCGCGATCGCGGGAAATCGACGAGCCGATCGCTCAACCCGCAGACTCTTTCAACCATCTCAGCGATCTCAACGATCTCAACGAGGATGAAAACGAGTTTGAACCGTTGTTTTTCTCTGAGCCATCTCTAGAGGACTGGGGAATTTCGTCGGTACGGGCGATGTCTCTGACGGACGGGGCCAGCGAGGGTCTCGTCCTGGATCGAAACGAGACTGAGCCCGTCGAGACGTTCGACACACAGCTCGATCAAAAGCCCGACGACACGCATTTAACGCCTGATCCGACCTCCGCTAACTTACTCGCTACCTTGGTGACAACCTCGCTGTTGTGTGTTTGTGGGGATAACAGTCAGGAAACAATTGCCATCGCAAAAGCAAATTTGCTACGTGAGCTGATCGATCGACGCCTCGATCAGGGACACAAATGCATCGTGTGCGATCCGTACGATCAAGCGCAGACCTGGCGAGGTTGCGATCGCCTGGGACAAGACGAAGATTACGCCATGATCGACGTGGCGATCGCGACGATCGTGGCGGAATTAGAAACTCGCCTAGAAGCGATAACGACGGGACAGGCGGACTTTTCTCCCATCACCCTTGTGTGCTTCCATCCCTCCGACTGGATCGATCGCTGCGCCGCTGCGCCCCTACTCGCCGCCCGCACGATCGACGCAGCCAAGGTCGCGATCTCCCTAATCCTGATCGAAACCGCTCCACCGAAACAATGGGGAGCCTTCGGACACAACGCCCTGAGTTTTCCAGATAATGCTTTCCTCGAACTCGAACTTGATCTAAGTGAGACAGAACTCACCCATCCAGAACTCCAAGCCGAGATCCAAACCCCCACCACTCTTATCAAGAACGCCAAAGCTGCCCAGGATCAAAACTACTCCCCAGAAACGACCCGAGACCCGAGTGGTCATCCCGTAGCGATCGCCTGGGTGCGAGATCCTTCACAACCCGAGGCCAACGCCTTGGAAACGATCGCCCTACCTGAATTCAACACACCACTCTTTAGCGCACCGCCAATTCGATCGCGGCCACCACTCACCGTTCCTCCCATACACCCCATAACTGAAACGGAACAAAATTTAGTTGGCAATCTGTCACCAAATCAGGTCGAAAACAGCTATCCTATGGCAGACTCAGAGACAGAGAAGCAGCTTCGATCGCAAATCGCTCTGTTTCAAGACCTTGGCATGACCCGAGAGCAGATCATTGTCGCCGTTTGGGACGTGCGTACCCCGGACTCCGACGAGTACGAGATTGCCTCGGTCTTCTACGATCGCCTAACGCGCTAGGCTAGGCCAAATCTACGCCCGGTCTACGCCAAGAACGATGGCAAAAACGACAGTTCAATTTAGACTGATTAGGCTAAATGGTGATGCTAATTCGCACCTAATCTGCGTCTAACTCGTGTTTAAAGCGAACAACGTTCGGTGAGATACAGCGTTTCCCCTCAACTCCCGATCGTGCCGATCAAATGCCCTCGTTCGTGACCGTAGATCCCCAATCCCCCCGAAACCCACTAACCCCCCCCGCATATCGCCATGAGCTTCCGAGAACGAGCCACAGAACAATACGATCGCGCGAAGTCCCAGTTCGCCAACCTCAACACCGACGAACCGGTACAGATTGAAGCTCCGCCCCGCGTCGTCGAAGGCGTCAACGCGGTCATCTCCTACTATTTGTGTTCTTGGGCGATCTGGCGTCCGTTGCGTTTCCTGTCCGCCCGCCTCACAGAAGCCGTCATTCTCTACGTCATCGTTCCCGGCGTTAAAGGTGCGCTCATGGGTGCGATTAACCCGATGAATGCGCTGCCGGTGTCGGCTCCGCAAATCCAAAAAGACGCCCACGCGCTGACTGCCTATGTCGTTCGCCTGTGGTCGGCGGTACGGTTAAGACTGTGGGCAACGTCATTGCAGTTTCAGCCGCATCCGTCGATGCCGCAGAACGTACCCGCCTCGTCGCCAATACCGGTGAGCCGATCGAGCTTTCTCCCGTGCTGTCCCAAGCCTCCGTCGATTCCAACTATGTTTGGATGGTCAACTACATGTCGGGAACGACGCGCCGGTGCAAAATGTCTCCAATCGCCAGCCGACGGTTCTCAGCGAGGAGCAACGCGCCTTTGTTAACCGGTTCGGTAACTAGACGGATCGAAACGTCAGACGATCGACCGTGAAATCATCGCCCCCCGCTCACTCGCGCAATCAATGGATTCTAGCTACGTGCCTAGGATTGTTGCTGCTGGACGTTTACTGTCACGTGAATCGTGTCGATCGTCTCGCTCTGCTTGAAAGCGCGATCGCCTATCTCCGCCCACCGTCCGTCCGCAATGTCTCCAATGATGGACAGCCACCTGCCCCAACCCAGCCCTGTCAACGTACCGCCACGGGCTGGAATTGCAATGTCTCGCCTACTCCAACAGACCTCTAATATCTTTACGCTGATCGTGGTGTTGGTGACGATTAGTACGCAGGGTGTGCCGCGTGCGCGGGCGGCATGGCTCAAGGCGGTCGATTGGGCGTTTATGACCGATGAATCTGACGGTGGGCCACGGGTTAGTTTTGACGAGGGGAAGACCGTCAAAAGCGGCGATAAGATTGCGGGCTTTGCGGTGAGCGATGTCTTTTTGCCCTGCACAAACCCAGGTGTCAGCACCAAGGATTGTCGCACCTGGGAGGGGATAGCTCGCGCCCATTTGGGGGTGGATGTTTCGACTCCACCGGGTCAGAAGCTAATGATGTTTGGCGTGCGGGGTCAAGCGTTTCGGGTAACCTGTTCGGGGTCTGCGGATTCCCAGGACGGTGGCGGTCTTGTGGCAACGATCGAGGCACACGGCTACACGTTTCAGGCCATGCATCTCAATCGCTGTCAGTCAGGGACAGTGCAAGTCGGGCGCGTCTTCGCAGAAACGGGGAATTCAGGCTATTCCACCGGGCCGCACTTGCATTGGGACAGAAACAGGATGGCGTTGCGATCGACCCCCATCAGGTTTACCTCGAAGCGGCGCTTTCGGGCGGCGTGATGAAAAATGAGTATGCCAAAATTGAGCGGCTGAAAACGGCC
>JAAUPN010000312.1 GCA_012033105.1 Coleofasciculaceae cyanobacterium RL_1_1 | reverse complement strand
GCCGCATCGGTGACGGTGCTAGGTTCCGTCTCAGTGATCGTCGTGGGCTGCGGTGCGTCTTCGATCGCGCTTGATTCGGCCTCTGTCTCACGTGCTACCGGCGTCTCGGTTGCGTCTACGGCCTCGGTTACCTCGGCTGCCTCGACAGTCTCTACAGCCTCACGGGTTGCCGTTACCTCGGTCGCTTGGCGCTGTTGAATATTCTGAAACGCAGCTTTCGCCCATTCCAAATACACATCGCTATTCGGGGTTTCTGGTTCGCGGGTTGCACTCAGATCCGCGCCACGCTCAGATTCGGCCTCGGTGGTGGTCGTATCGGCCTCGGTATCGGTGCTTGTCTCCGTCTCCACCGCGCTGGCAGCGTCGTCCGTGGGAGTCGCTTCGGCGACATCCTTTGCCGGAGTTGCATCCTCATCGAATTTACGGCGAAACCAGTTAAAAACCATGACGTTGGGGAATGGGGGAAGGGGCAGGAATAATCAAGGCGGCGATCGTGGGAGATTTTAGGACGGCGCGGAGGTGGCGGCATCGCTATCATCATCGCGGAGATCGAGCGCTCGACGCAGGACACCGTTAACGAAACGGTGTGCATCTTCGCTGCTGTAGCGTTTCACTAGCTCGACGGCTTCATTCACCACGACGCGCTCGGGAGTGCCGAGATATTCGATTTCCGCGATCGCCAAGCGTAAAACATCGCGATCGATGTGTGGCAAGCGATCGAGCTGCCAATCGACCAGTGCCTCGGTCAGTTGCGCATCGATCTCATCGCGTCGCTGACACACCGTCGTCAGGATTTCCAGGGCATAGCGTCGGACTTCTTCTTGGCTGGCGAGCTGGACGAATTCCGGCAGTTCGAGCGCCATGCCCACCTGTTCGATCGCCTTTTGGGTCAGTTCGATCGACTCGGACACCATGACACGAGCGGCTTTGAGATCGCTCGCCTGGTGTTCACTGCTGACAAGGCGATCGTACCCTTGTTTGAGTTCAGAGCTAGCATTTTCAAGCGCTTCGTGCGCTTCAGCGGTCATCGCTCGCACGGCGGCAACCACCACGTCACTAAGCTGCTTCTCTGAAAGTTTGTCAACTTTTTTCGGGAGCTGGCTCAAGCTGAGGAGGGCAAGTTCGCGAGCGATGCGTCGGGGTTGCATGAATGGGGGTCTATGGGGGCTATGTTCCGTCCGAACATTCTACGATGTTGCGGGTTGGGTCGATCCGAATTGCGGCGATCGAGAGCTGGTTGGCCTCCGATTGTTGCTGCGTTGTGATCAATTTCGTCGGATGAATCCGTTGTTCGCCAGAGCTGCACCGTGTCGCTCATCGTGAGGCAGTGCAGCGTGATGATCGATCGCCGCACTACCGATCCGAGTTGCCCTTCCGAATATTTTAAATTTTAAAACTTGCCCATGATGCGCACGATTTTGGCTGCGATTAAACCCTACCTGCGCTGGGTGATTATCGGTCTAACGCTCTGTTTTATTTTGGCGGCTCTGCGCGATGGCTGGTCGGAGGTGGTGCAATTACGCCTACGATCGCAGGGTCTACGCTACTTGATGATCGGCTTTGGGCTGACGCTCTTGGCTCATGGGTGGTCAGGCTGGGTGTGGGGCTGGATTTTGCGCGATTTGGATCAAACTGTGACAGCGCCCTGGGCGATCGGTACATTTCTCAGAACCAATATCGCGAAATATCTTCCGGGCAATATCTGGCATTTTGTCGGTCGTGTGCGGGCAGCGATACGGCAGGATATCCCCTTGATGATTGCGGTGCTGAGTGTGGCGATTGAGGCGTTATGCATGGCGGCGGCGGCGGCAGTTTTGGCGATCGCCGTGTTGCCCTTTCCCGGCGCGATCGGTGTGGGGTTAATCCTGATCGCGATCGGCGTTCATCCTCGCTGTTTTAACCCGATCGTCACTCGGTTCGCAGCGGGAAAAGTGAGCCAATTTGAGCGCATTCAGCACCAATACATTGATCAAACCTCATCAAAACCGCTAGAGCTGCAAAACCGCTCGATCGTGCAGGACTCACCCAACCGCTCGATCGTCAATCCGGTACAAACTTCCGACGATGACTTCACGGGTTTAACGAATTTAAATAATGCACCAACCGCTCAACCGATTGGACTTCAACGTTACCCGTGGCGCTCCCTACTCGGTGAACTGGGCTTCGTGATCCTGCGCGGTCTGGGCTTTCTCGCTGTGTGGCTGGCTTTGGCTCCCCTAGAGATCGACGATTTGCCGCGTCTGGTGGGTGGCTTTAGCTTTGCCTGGTTGCTTGGCCTTGTGGTTCCGGGCGCACCGGGTGGGATCGGTGTATTTGAAGCGACGGCACTCTCAATCTGGACGACTCATTGGCCGACAGGCATCATTCTCGGAGCGATCGCCCTGTATCGCCTGATTAGTGTCGCCACCGAAGCTATAGGCGCTGTCTTGGCTCTTGGTATCAAGTCTGGTTGTAAGTAGATACTTCCTAGGGACTTACGGTATAAGATTGCGCGTAAACTAGTAAGCGTGGCGGTGTCTTACGCTGCATAGAATTGCGAGCCTACGTCATTCATACCGCTGTGTCCCGTCGCAGGGGTTTGCACCATGCCGAGGGTGCATCGTGCATCGAGATCGCGTTAATCCCTACTAGAGTTCTCGTGATTGTTTTTTCTCTGCTCCACCCTAACCAAGCTAAACCAATCAAAACCTGGACGTTTGAGATCTGCGATGTCCTGCGTGTCGGTCGTGCCAGTAATAGCGATGTTGTACTGCATAGCTCGATCGTCTCGCGCCGCCACCTCGAATTATGGAATCATGAAACCCACTGGGAACTGATTAATTTTGGGGCGAATGGTACATACATAGATGGCAAGCTCGTTGAACAGGTGACGATTCAAGGTGAAATTACGATTCGCCTTGGTTCGGCGGGGCCTCGTTTACAAATTCGTTGTGAACCGACGCCTCGCCTTCAGTCGGAGCGCTTGCCCTTGGAGGGTCAGGCTCTGCCCAAAACCTCGCTGACGAAGTCCGACCACGATGTCGAGTCTGACGATATCTAACGCCGGAATTGTGAGACGCCCGATCGCCCGTTCGCGATCTGTCTATAAGGAATTACCGATGAGGAATTGCAGCCCGGTAATCCCGTGTCTTCATCTGGCCGACCGTCCGGATGGATGTGTTCCCACCTAGCCAAAAATCAACCGGTAGTTTGATCGCCATGACCGACCTAATCGACACTCTCAAAACCAATCGTGAATGGTGGGTTCAGCAATGGCTTGACCTGCTCGATAAATATCGTTTTAAAAAGCGGCTCGAACGGGGTCGAAACTATGCCCGTCAGGGCAATGTCCTCAGTATTGAATTTCGATCGCGCAAGGTGATCGCCCGCGTCCAGGGTAGCGAAACCCAACCTTACAAAATTTCCCTGTGGCTCGATACATTTAGCGATGATGACTGGGATTTTGTCTTCGATACGTTGAGTGAACGAGCGATTTTCTCCGCCAAATTGCTGGCGGGTGAAATGCCGACCAATATCGAGGACATTTTTGCGGCGAATGGTTTACGGCTGTTTCCCTTTAGCTTGCCGGAAATTGCGTCGCGCTGTAGCTGTCCCGATAAGGCAAATCCTTGTAAGCACGTGATCGCGGTTTATCATTTGCTCGGCGATCGCTTTGCGGATGATCCGTTCTTACTGTTCCAGCTTCGGGGTCGCAGTAAACACGAGGCGATCGCGGCGCTGCGATCGCGACGGGGTACGACCACAGCGACCGAGGAAACGGCCAGCGAACCGGGTGAACCGGCAGCAAGTCCGCCTGTGACCCTGGATCTCAGCTCGTTTTGGCGCTACGACCTGCCCCTCGATCCATCTTTGATTGCGATCGTTCCCAGTTCAGAAAATGCCGTCCTGGATATTCTCGGCGCGATGCCTCTCGCGGGTGGCCGTCACAGCATT
>JAAUPN010000128.1 GCA_012033105.1 Coleofasciculaceae cyanobacterium RL_1_1 | reverse complement strand
CAGGCCGCATCCACATCCAACCCGCGCGAGTAGCGCACACTGACCGCAATGTGTCGATCTTCCAACGCTCGCTTAAAGCCGCTCACTCGCTGACTGTCCGGGCGTTTGTAGTCCACCTCCACGATCGGGTTGTAGGGAATCAAATTGACATGACTTTGAAAGCCGCGTAACTGTTGTGCCAACTCGTCGGCATGTTCCGGCCAATCGTTGAGTTCGGCGAGTAGCAAATATTCAAAGCTGATGCGCCGTCCCGTTTGCTTAACATAATCGCGGCATTCCTCAAACAGCTCGCCGATCGGATACTGCGCCGCACTGGGGATGAGACGCTCCCGTAAGGGTTGGTTCGAGGCATGGAGGCTAACAGCTAGCGTCGCCTGAAGTTGCAAGTTGCCCAGCCGACGAATGTAGCCCGGTAGCCCCACCGTTGAAATCGTAATATTGCGCTGACCGATGCCCACATCTTGATTCAGCGATCGCACCGCTGCCACCACATTCTCCGTATTTAACAGCGGTTCACCCATCCCCATAAAGACAATGTGCGATACGCGCCGTTCAAAATCCTCCTGAACCGTTAACACTTGATCAATAATTTCATGCGCCGCTAAATTGCGTGTAAAGCCACCTTTTCCCGTTGCACAAAAATCGCAGGCCATCGGACAACCCACCTGGGAAGAAACGCACACCGTTAGACGTTTTTCCGTCGGAATTCCGACCGTTTCTACGATTTGCCCATCGGCCATTTGCAACAGATATTTCACCGTGTCATCACTGGCCACCGCCCGCTTAACGATCGTGGAACGACCAATCTCACCGACGCCCGCCGATCGCATCTGCTCGCGCCACTTTTTCGGAAACACCGTAATCTCATCGAGCGACCGCGCCCCCTTCTCATAAATCCAGTTATGAAGCTGTTTACCACGGTAGGCGGGCTGTCCCTGCTGGGTGACCCACTCGGCAAGTTCTGCCGGGGATTGACCGAGCAGCGGGGTCACTGTGGCATTGGAGGCGGGTTCGTGAGACATAGGTTGAGATGTGGGGGAAAAGCAGAGCGTGCGAACGGTGCTATAGCAGTTTGTTCAGGTCTGTCACCTTACCACTATCTCGCACTTGCTCAAGCTTGATCGATCAAACATGTTAGAGAATACTCAAAAAGGGGTTCGATTGTGCCAGAATTTTGGCGACGACGACACTTGATTTAGACTCTAAAGGTACGGATCGATCCGTCAATCAAAAATCTTGTAATCACTGATATTTTTTGAGATTTTAACAACTCAAAATTAAACAAATTTAATGAATCGATAAATTAAATCCAAAAACTTATCTTTTTATCGTAATCACTTCGGTTCTTTAAGAGAAGATTAAGACTCAATAAAGCTTCTTTTAAAAAATAGTCATTTACGTATAAATACAGGCGTCAGCTAGAGCGTTAGTTCTTACTATGGATGTGATATTTTGTTTGTCCATTTCTCGCTATAACGTCCTGAGATCGTTCACCGTATGGTTTTGTCTTCTCTGCCTTCTTCTCAAAGCGAAGCCTCGACGATCGAGCCTGAAAACTGGCAGCCTTCCCTCGAACATCTAACACTGAACTCAACCCTGGCCGACCTCAGTTTGTTTGACTGCTCGGTTGCCGCCTCACTGCGGGGTGCAGAACTGTGCATTTTGTTTGACCAAATGCCGCTACTGCCCGGTGCGGTGTTGATGCGCGATCGCGAGACCGTGGGGATCATTTCACGGCGTAGCTTTTTCAAGCAGATGAGTAAGCAGTACGGTGTTGATCTCTTTTCCCAGCGTCCGATCGAGGATTTACTAGACTATGCTCGCGCTCCCATGCTGGTGTTGCCGATCGAAGCCTCGATCGTGTCAGCGGCTCGTACGTCCCTAGCACGACCACCCAAATCACTCTATGAGCCGATCGTCGTTGATAGCGGAGCCACCCAGACTGATCGCGATCGAGGTAACCGTTACTATCTCGTCGATGTTCACCAATTGCTCATCGCCCAATCTCGTATCCATGAGCTGACGAAACAGCTCCTCGAACAGCAAACGAAAGCCCACGCCATTCAAACGGAAAAGATGGCGAGCCTAGGACGCTCGATCGCCGGAATTGCCCATGAAATTCGTAATCCGGTGAACTGTATTCATGGCAACATGCAATTTTTGGAGACTTACCTTAGTGGTCTGAATGAGCTAATTGATGCTTACGGTCAAGGGGATGATGCCGAAACCATTGAAGATCTCAAGGCAGACATTGAGTTTGATTTTTTGCGTGAAGATTTACCCTCAATTTTGCAAACGCTCAAAGTAAGTTCGGGGCGGATGCGCGATATCGTGGAAAGTCTTCGCAGTTTTGCACGGGTCGGAACCGGAAAGCGCCAGCCCTTTAATATTCACACCTGCCTGGATAGTTCACTGTTGATTCTCAACAGTCGCTTCAAGGCTGGAGTCACGCTGGAAAAGCAATATGGCGGGCTTTCACTCGAATCGATTGGCTATTCGGGTCAAATCGGCCAGGTGTTTCTCAACCTGATTAGTAATGCGCTTGATGCCCTTTGCTATAGTGATTCCCCCAGACCGAATCCCACCGTGACGATCGCCACAGAACAAGCCGATGACGGTAGCATCATTGTCAAAATTCGCGACAATGGCCCCGGAATTCCTGAAAATATCCGCGCACGCATTTTTGAGGATTTCTTTACAACAAAATCTGAGGAGATCGGAACAGGGATGGGCTTGGCGATCGTGCATCAGATTGTGACCGAGAATCATGGGGGACGTATTACCTTTCGGACGGATGCCGCCTGGGGGACAGAATTTGAAGTGCGGTTACCGGGAGTGTCCTAGGTGCGGGAAGTGTTGGCGAAACTCCTGGCTCACGCGATAACCTGAATCAAGGTGCGGAAACGTACGGAAACGTAACGGATTGACCTGAAAGAAAAAAGAGGGAAAAGCCAGCCGAGCCGGGATAGGAGGATTAACCTCTGGGCGATCGGGTTGTCACGTTGTATGAACCATGAGCCAGCACGAAAAACCGGCAGACCGCCAACCAAACGAACACCAAAATCAACCTATAGATAACGCAACTGTCACACCTCACGCAGCAAGGGACAGTGATGACGTTGAGGGGAACCACTCCGCAGCCTACTCGACCGAACAGATTGAAACCTTCCTGTTTGATAAATTTCAGGCTGAAACCCGCGCCAATGTACGCGCTTGCCGCACGGTTGCCCTGCGGATTACGGAAGAAGTCGATCGCACCTGTACCCAGAGTCAGCGCATCCAGGCATCGGGTGACATCCAATCCTGGGCGATGAAGCTAGCGATCCACCGTTTGCACCAGGTTTTGAAGTACTACGGAGCCGGATCGCGGGGAGGACGACTCGAACTACACAGTACGTTGAGCGCGATCATCTATCGCTACATTACGCCGATCCAGGTGCATTCGAGCTATCAGGCTCGCTTGGTGTTAATCGAAGACTTTCTACAAAACTTTTATGTCGAATCTCTGAATGCGCTGCGGCGAGAAGCCCAGCTCGATGCCCAGTATTCGCCACGATCGCTGCTTGAATTGGCGGAGTACATGGCCTTTACGGAGCGCTACGCCAAGCGTCGAATTTCACTCTCACGTAGCCGCAGTCAACAGCTTGTCGTCCTGCGGGCGCAAACCTTTGCGCAACATCAACCGCCAGAGCAGTCTCTCGATATCGAGCAAGCGCTGGAAGGTCGATCGGAGGGAGAAAGCAGCGGCTGGCAAGAAGCGTCTCATAGCCGCGTGCGCGATCGGCTCAGTGACGTTTCGATCGCGCCGAATGATGTTCTGCTGCGTCAAAAAGTGATTGATGAACTCATCGTCTATCTCGAATCGAGCGATCAAAGCGAGTGCGCCGATTACTTTGTCTTGCGGCTCCAGGATTTGCCCACCCATGAAATTGAGGCTATTTTGGGGCTGACTCCACGAGAGCGCGACTATCTCCAGCAGCGCTTTAAATATCACCTGATCCGGTTTGCACTATCGCATCATTGGGAACTGGTGCATCAGTGGCTGGATGCGGACATCGAAAAAAATTTGGGCATGACGAGTGCTGAATGGGAACATTTTCAAGCGGAACTCGATACAACTCAAGTAAATTTACTGAGACTGAAGCAAGCGGGTTTGGATGATGCCACGATCGCGCGGCAGCTTAGTCTAACCTCCACACAGATGAAGAAACGGTGGTTTGAGCTGCTGAAGATCGCTTGGGAATTTCGCAATCGTTAACTATCCGGAAGAGGTAAATCTACTGATGAATAATGAGACGAATAAGGCGGACGAGACGAATCGTAACGATGATCGCTTTCTCGACTGGCTCCTTGGCTCCGTTGATCCGAGTCAAAGTCCTGATCAAGACCCATTCGGTGACCCCGAATCGATCGATCTCACCGCCGCAAATCCTGAGATCGCAGACCCCGCTGCTTCTCCATCGGTCATCACTGACTTACCGCCTGTAGGAGATATACCCGCCGTGCAAACTCGCTTTAATGCCCTGATCGAACGCCGACTGCGCGTCGAAATCGAAAAAAATTTACCTCTGTTTCCCTGGGAAACCAGCATCCTCGATTATGAGACGGAAACGGCTCGGGATGAAACCGTGCAGCTCTCTTGGCTCAGACGTTTACAACAACTTGAGTTACCTATTCGCTTACCAGAACAGACCCTCACCTCGATCTTTACACGCTGCCAAGCATTGGCACGCCAACCGCTCCAGGAAGGGCTTCAGATCGTCCGCGCGATCGAACATCTTTTCCCCAACTCCGAGCGCTGGCTACATGAGCTCGCTGGCACATTTTTACACGAGGCCACCGTCCGCGATACGTCTAGCCTCAAGGAACGTCTAATCGACCTCACGCGCAACAACTCACCTCAGTCGCCGCGTTCCTTCGATGATGCATCGATTCCCCAACAAGCGCTTCTCTCTATGCTGGCTGCCCGCGAAATTCTCCAGGAGCTACGTTTCGATCTCACCGCTCAGACTCCGAGCCTCGAACGTCGTTGGCCGCTTGAGCTTGGTGATCTGGCGATCGCGATCGAAGCGGTCAACGTTGAGGGCAAAGTCACCATTCAGGTTAACTGTGAAGTTCCCGCCGCTTGCACAATTCGTCTATTTGATGAACATCAACAGTCCGTGATTGTGGCCTGCGACGATCGCGGTGAACTTTGCCTGACCTTGCCTAACGCAATCGTCGATCGAGCCTACACCCTCGAAATCAACTCCGGCCAGCCACACACCACCCCACTACAATTTGCGGTGCGCGTTCATTCCTAGACCATCACCTTGTCTGCTTGCGTGTTGCGCGGTAATTTTCTGACTTTTTCACCATTCTTCCCATTCCACTTTCAATCAAACAATCACATCCCAGCCCTCGAGTTGGGATGTTTTTTTGTCTGATCCGGTGCGATCGACCACGTGCCACATGATGGCGAAGCTCAAGGTGTCCCGGTTTAAGCCGGTTTGACGATCGCACCAAAGTCCGCCAGCACCCGCGCATGATTGCGCAACAACCCCAGCACATTGAGACGATTTGCCTTGATGTTTTCATCCGGGTCCATCACTAACACGCTGTTTTCGCCGTCGAAAAACTCTGCGACCGTTGGCGCCGCCTTTGCTAGTGCCTCCACCAGTAAGCGATAGTTGCGATCCGCCTGAGCTGCTTGAGTTGTGGGTAACAACGCCGTCAGGACATCAAACACCGCCTGTTCCGCAGGGGATTGGAACAAATCTGGATTGATGACCGTTGCTGGATCGAGGATATCGGTGGCGAGATCACCCTTTTGTGCCAGCTTCGCTGATCGGTTGATCGTCGCGTAGATCTGGTCGATCGTGCCGTCTTGACGGATGCTTTGCAGGAACAACGCCCGATCGCGCGTATCGAGCAAATCACTCAGCGCCCGATCGCGATATTCCGCATCATCTTCACCTAGCACAGCATTCACAAAATCGTAGTCCACGCCGCGATCGTCCTGAAGCAAGGTTTGTACCCGCTGCACAAAGAACGCTTGAAGCTGGGTCAAGAGATCCGGCGACGCCTCGGGATGAGCCGCACGGAAATCCGCAACGCATTCGCCCAGAATCGCATTCAGATCAAACTTAAGATTGGCCGACCAAATAATATTGACGATCGCATTCGCCGCCCGACGCAACGCATAGGGATCGGACGAACCACTCGGCAAGAGACCCAAGCCAAAAATCGACACCAGGGTATCGAGGCGATCGGCAATGCCCACCACCTGACCGGCGATCGTCGTCGGTAAATCATCATCCGCACGCGCGGTAAGTAATGCTCAATGATCGCCTTCGCAACTGCCGGTGACTCGCCACTGACGATCGCATACTTTTCGCCCATGATGCCCTGAAGTTCCGGGAACTCGTACACCATTTGGCTCACCAGATCGGCCTTGCACAGCAGCGACGCCCGCGCGATCGTGGTTTGCTCCTCAGCACTCAGTCCGAGACGATCGGCCAGACGCGCCGCGATCGTGATAAACCGATCGACCTTATCTTTCACCGTGCCTAAATCTTCCTGAAACGTAATCGTTTCAAGCTGCGGAACCAACGTTTCGAGCGGCTGCTCACAATCCGCCTGATAGAAAAACTCACCATCGGCCAACCGCGCCCGAATCACCCGCTGATTACCTAGCGCGATAATCCCCGACTTGTTCGGATCACCATTGAGACCGTGATGAAATTGGGCAACAACTCCGTTTTATTCTCAGCATTTAACACCGGGAAATAGCGCTGGTGTGACACCATCACCGTCGTAACGACCTCCGGTGGTAGTGCCGAAAACCGTTCTTCAAACTGACCCAACACCGCCGTCGGCCACTCCACCAAATTCGTAACCTCCGCCAGCAGATCCGCATTGATTTCCGCGATACCACCCGCTTGAACACCGGCAGCCGCCACCTGTCCACGGATCGTCGAGGCTCGCACCGCTGGATCAACCTCAACAAACGCCGATCGCAACGTCGCACGATAATCAGCAGCGGTGGCAATCTCCACCGGCTCCGGATGTAACACCCGGTGGCCGCGCGATCGCCGATCGCTCACCACCACATCCGACCCACTCGTAATCGTCAGCGGCAACACTACAGCATCCATCAATGCCACCAGCCAGCGCACCGGACGCGGAAACCGTAGATCCCCATCCGCCCAACGCATAAACCGCTTCCCTTCTAGCTTGAAGATCCACTCCGGAATCAGCTCCGTCAAAATCTCCGCCGTGGCGCGACCCGGTACATGCTTATTAATAAAAATAAATTCACCCTTCGGCGTATCGCGGATCTCGAAATCCTCGATCGTCACCCCCTGGGTTCGCGCAAACCCTTCTGCCGCTTTCGTCGGCTGACCATCCCGAAACGCCGCTTTCACGGGCGGCCCTTTAATTTCTTCGTTGCGATCGGCCTGTTGCGACGGCAGATCGTGCAGCAACACCGACAAGCGACGCGGCGTCCCAAAAATCTCGATCGAGCCAGGAGCGATCGACACATCAGCCAAGCTTGCCGGAATGCGATCGCGCCACTGCGACAATGCACCATCTACGAAACTTGCGGGCAGATCTTCCGTCCCGACTTCTAACAAAAATGCAGGCATGATCTTGGTTGAAACGATACTCCTAGCGACTCATGAAGTCTTAGGCCATAACAGTTTAACCCGTGAATTCACACCGATCGCACTTACATCACAATTGCCGATAAAAATACACCATCAAATTGATCATTACGATTTCGATCTTGCTCATACCGCTGCATGACGTCCAAGACCAAAAGAGCAGCCTAGAGAATTAATCTCTAAGCTGCTCTTTTGCTGAATCTAAGCCACAAGGTCGCCAATGGCTGAATTAACAGCACGTTGGTGACTACACGAGTTTCAAACAGACCCGAATGAAGTCTATTCAAACTTAGATCAGAGGATTAGTTGAGTGACAAAACTCGAACTATTTAACCGCTGCTTTAGCACCAGCCGCTTCGAGTTCTTTCTTGCCCTCTTCAGCCGCTTCCTTAGCAACACCTTCTTTGATGACTTTAGGAGCGCTTTCAACGATTTCTTTCGCTTCCTTCAGACCCAAGCCAGTCATGCCGCGAACGACTTTCAGGATGGCGATTTTCTTGTCAGCCGGAACTTCTTCCAGAACCAGGTCGAACTCGGTTTTTTCTTCTTCCGGTTCAGCCGCAGCAGCCGGAGCCGCCATCATCATCATGCCGCCACCCGAAGCGGAAGCATCGACGCCAAAGGCTTCTTCGATTTGCTTAACCAGCTCAGATGCTTCCAGCAAGCTGAGGGTTTTGAGTTCTTCTAGAATTTTATCGGTTTTATCAGACATGGACTGACTCCTTGAATAGAATGAAACGTGACGTTATGACGCCACACAACACACATGAAACGATCGAAACAAATACAGGCAAACCGCTGTTATGCCGCTTCGTCTTCTTTTTCGGCCACAGCCTTGAGCGCACGAGCCAGCGAAGCCGGAACTTCGTTGACGCTTTTTGCCAGCTTGGTCGGAACGGCTTTGATCGCACCGGCAATCCGAGCATAAAGCTCGTCTTTGGTCGGTAGATCGGCAAGAGCTTTGACGTGATCAACACTCAGTGCTTCTCCGTCTAGAACTCCGCCACGCAGTTCGGTTTTCTTCGACTCTTTTTGAAACGCTTGATACGCCTTCAGTGAGGCGCTCATGGTTTCTTCACCAGCAAAGATGAAGGCAGAGGTTCCGGATAGGAGACCTTGCAGCGCCGACCAGTTTTCATCACCCTCGACCGCAATTCGCATTAGCGTATTTTTGGCGACAGTGCAGGTCGCACCATGTTCACGCAGACGGCTGCGTAAATTGGTGATCTGAGCAACCGAAAGGCCTTGGTAGTCAATCACTACGGCCAATTTTGCTTCACTCAAGCGTGACTTGAGATCGGCAACGATCGCTTTCTTGTCCTCTAATGTTTTGCCCAACTCGGATTCACCTCCTTAATTTCTGGGCAGCGTTGTTTGCCCTAGTTCTAGCCCCAGTCTTAGAACTCAGTTCTAGGGCAATCCCCCCTCCCCCCACGAAAAAATCCCGGTAACCGTAAGCCACCGGGATTCGAGACGACTCAAGCACCAGCACCCATATCGCATCAGAGCGCTGACTCGTCGTACTCACCTCGGTAGGATATTTAAGTAAAAAACACCTACTGTCTTTAGCAGTCGATCGGATATTTAATTAAACGAATGATGCATAGACGATCGAGATTATTGACCAGAGATTGACATCAAACACACCAATCTCAAACTTAAAAACTTTCAACCTAGAAACGGCAAAACCAGTGTCTAAGCTTCGACTTTGAGATCACGCAACGTTGGAACATCGACTTCGATCGAAGGCCCCATCGTCGATGAGACGTACATCGTACGCCAGTATCGACCCTTTGCTCCCGAAGGACGATTGCGATCAACGCATTCTTGCAAAGCCTTGAGGTTGGCGAGCAGATCCTCAACAGAGAAGCTCGATTTGCCAAACATCACGTGGACGATTCCCGTACGATCGGCACGAAACTCAAGCTTACCAGCTTTAAATTCCGCAATCGCGCTCGCGAGGTCGTTTGTTACTGTACCACCCTTCGGCGATGGCATCAAGCCTTTCGGTCCGAGAACTCGACCCAATTTCGCAATCTTAGGCATCACATCCGGCGTTGCAATCAGGCAATCGAAGTCGAGCATACCGCCCTGGATTTCTTCGATCAGCTCTTCTGAACCGGCAATATCAGCACCAGCCGCTGTTGCTTCTGCCACTTTTTCACCGCGAGCAATAACCGCCACGCGAATCTCCTGACCCGTACCTTTCGGCAAGGACACGGTTGTCCGAAGCTGTTGGTCACTGTATTTCGGGTCGATACCCAGACGAATATGGGCTTCGACGGACTCATTGAACTTGGCGGTTGCCGTGTCTTTGAGTAGTGCGAGAGCTTCTGCCGGATCGTAGGCACGCTCCTCAACTTTCGCCTGCGCTTCTTGCAAGCGACGAGAAATTTTCTTAGGCATATGTATGGATGGGGTCACTAACGAGACGATCGCGCCTCTGCCCTCTACGAAATGGTTGAGATTACGAAAACCGAAACAGGATGACAGACCTACCGAGTTAGGATGACCATCACAGGAGATCGAAATCTAATCGAGATCCAGTGAAATCCTAAAAGAGACGTAAGCCTATCAATCTAATCGACGACAGCCACACCCATGTTACGGGCAGTACCTTCGATGATATTCATCGCAGCCGCGATATCGTTCGCATTGAGGTCGGGCAATTTAGTTTGCGCGATCTCTTCGAGCTGAGAACGGGTAATCGTACCCGCTTTGACGCGGTTGGGTTCGCCCGATCCTTTCTCGATACCCGCCGCTTTTTTGATCAACACTGATGCCGGAGGCGTTTTGAGGATGAAGGTAAAGCTTCGATCTTCAAAACTGAGATTTCCACCGGGATGATTGTCCCGACTTTATCTGCCGTTTTGGCATTGTATTCTTTGCAGAACATCATGATGTTCACGCCGTGCTGACCGAGGGCAGGACCGATCGGCGGAGCCGGGTTTGCCTTCCCTGCGGAAATCGCTAATTTAATTAGCGCAACAACTTTTTTAGCCATCGTTATTGACTCAAGCGATTAGTGGTCTAACTTTGTTTCTCGACCTGGTTGAATTCCAGCTCGACGGGAGTATCCCGACCGAAAATCGAGAGTAACGCTTTGAGCTTATTACGCTCATAGCTCACTTCGATTACTTCGCCTTCAAAATCTTTGAATGGCCCGGAGAGGACAAGAATTTGATTGCCGACTTCCATGTCAATCTTGACGATCGGCTCTTGCTCTTCGGCTTGCTTAAAGATTCGGTCAACCTCAGAACGGCTGAGGGGCACGGGTTTCACATGACCGCGACCACGACCGTAGCGAAGCTTTTGTTCTGCCCCGACGAAATTAATCACGTTCGGGGTGTTTTTGATGACCTGCCAGACTTCATCATCGAGAGCCATACGAATGAGGACGTAGCCTGGAAAGACTTTTTCCTCAATGTTTTGGCGCACGCCGTCCTTACGAATTTTGACGGCAGACGTTTGTGGGATGGCGATCTCGACCAAGCGATCGGCAACGCCGAGGGTATCTTTGCGCTGCTCGATGTTGACCTTGACTCGTTTTTCACAGCCCGAAGCGACTTGCACGGCATACCAGCGCGGTCGCACTTTCTGCTGTACAGGCTCCTCCTGTTCACCGTCTTCCCAAGGCAAATCTAGGTCAGATTCACTTGAAGAATATGTCATCCAAATACCTGCTGCGCAGCCCAGCTAAACAAGTTGTCAATGAGATAGATCGTTGTGGCCAGAAGCACAACCATCAGCAGAACGGCTGCCGACTCACTAATGACTTGTTGCCGGGAAGGCCAAACAACTTTGGCGAGTTCGTCTTTAGTGTCTTGCAAAAATTGGTTCGGGGAAAAACCCTGGCCGGATTCTTGCGTCTCTACTGCTTTCTTTTTCGGCACGATCGCGTTCCTCGCAGCTCGTTAAAATTTAAGAGTTTGCGGAGATGGAGTGTACGGTGGCAGTAAAGCTTGCCGACAATGTCGCGACGGACAGCACTCGATCTACGATTTCAGACGACGGAGACCCGAAAGGTGATAACGCTCGATAAATCTCGCGTACTTTCGGGTCTCAGCCGTAGTATGGGTGTTGGTTCAACGCGCCCTGGAGGACTCGAACCCCCGACATCAGGTTTTGGAGACCTGCGTTCTACCAACTGAACTAAGAGCGCACAGTATCTATCCTGTTTTAGACGTTGAACCCAAACCTCAAGCAGTTTAACAACGCTTCTGTGTCACTTTTCTGGATCTTTTTTGATCTGGATCTTTTGGAGTTTTTCTTGCGGGCGCATAATTGAAGCCATGA
>JAAUPN010000311.1 GCA_012033105.1 Coleofasciculaceae cyanobacterium RL_1_1 | reverse complement strand
TTTATGGTCTTACGGTCGCTCCACAGACTAACCCCGTGTGTCCCACGGTTTGACTGAATTCAGAGAATTCTAGGGTTTTGGTTGATTCAGGGGATGCTGTTCATTCCCCGTCCTCTTTTCCCGGTCTACCGAGCTTGCTGCGCCACTGGCTAGGCCAGATTTCGTCACGTTTGGCTGTCTGTTACGTCTGCGTCGCGGGTGGGTCAGTGACCTTCTTTATCTTACAGTTTTTTCTGCAAAGCCGTCCTAGACTTGGACTGAGCTTGTCGAAGTCAGGACGGGGTTTTAGACCCATTCTTCTGATAAGCTTGCAAGCTATACGTTTAACGATCGCGATCTTGGCCGATACCCAGCGCAGACCCCAATGGTATGTGACCTCCATTCGCTCACCTGTCATCGCGTTCGACGTTTTACCAAACAATTTCCATACCTTCTATGACGGCTACTACCACTACTACCGTAGATGGCGCGATCGTTGATCTTCAGGCCGCGAATCGTGACCTTGAGGGTGCGACGTCCACGGAGATCATCCGCTGGGCGGCTGATCTGTTTGGAGATGGGCTGGTCATGAGCAGCAGTTTTGGGATTCAAGCTGCGGTAATGCTGCACCTCGCAACCCAGGTAAAACCCGATATCCCCGTCATTTGGATTGATACGGGATATCTACCAGCAGAAACCTATCGGTTTGCAGACGATCTCATCTCACGCCTCAATCTCAATATTCAGGTGTATCAATCCCCGATGAGTCCCGCACGGATGGAAGCGCTATACGGCAAACTCTGGGAACTCGACGACATCGATGCCTTTAACCGGTACGACTATATTCGGAAAGTTGAACCCATGCAGCGAGCGCTGCGGGATCTCAAGGCGACCGCGTGGCTTGCAGGTCTGCGATCGAAACAGACCGACCATCGCAAAACGCTGGATGTGGTTGGAATTCAGGGCGATCGATACAAGGTTCTACCGATTCTCGACTGGCATTCCCGTGACATCTACAACTATTTAACCCAGTTCGATTTGCCGTATCATCCGCTCTTTGAGCGGGGCTATACGAGTGTCGGAGACTGGCATTCCAGCCGACCCGTCACCGCCGACGACGAGCATGAACGCAACACACGCTTTCGTGGGCTTAAACAGGAGTGTGGTTTACATTTACCGCAAACGCCAGATGAGGCGAAAAGTCTGGATTCTAGCTCGCTGTAGCAGGTCGTGTGATGTTTATTGCTCCAAGGGTTTCGATCACGATTCTAAGTTTCTCCATTGCGGTGGGACTTTCCCCAGCGGCTGCCTATGGAGATTGTTTGACCTCGCTTGATACTGACCTGGCGCAGATCATCGCGACCGCCGATATTTCCTCCTATGCCTCCTGGGGAATCGCGCTCTCAACCCTAGACCATACCCTCACCTATCAGTATCAGGGCGATCGGGCGTTTGTTCCGGCCTCCAATGTCAAACTCTTCACGACAGCGGCGGCACTGCTGGATCTTGGGGCAAGCTGGCAGGCCACTACTCAGGTGTACTGGAATCGCGATCGCCTGATTTTGCGAGGTGGCGGTGATCCGACGCTAACGGGAGAGGATTTGAACGATTTGGCGATCCAAACGATTCAAAATTTGCCTGAGAGTACCGAGATTGATCATCTGGTACTGGATGATGGTTATTTTCAAGGCGATACGATCGATCCCCATTGGGAATGGGAAGATACCCAGGCTGGATACGGTGCGCCGGTGAATGCCACGATCGTCGATCGTAATGCTGTCCCGTTAACCTTGGTTCCCCAGCGAGTGGGGCGGAGTTTAGCTGTACGATTTGAGCGTCCGGAGGATGCGGATCGCTGGATCGTTGAGAATCAATCGCGATCGGTGGCCGAGTCGGAACCGGAATGGTTAGAGGTCGAACGGGATTGGCGTAGCAATACGATCGCGATTCGCGGTCAACTGATTTCGGGTGCGCCGTCGGAACCGGTGGCGGTTTCGATGCCCGATCCTGCTGGCTATGCGCTGAGTGAGTTTCACCAAGCTCTAAGCGATCATGGCTTGTCCATCCCCGAAACCACAATTCACAATGCTGCATTTGGTGTCGGAACGGTTGTCGCCTTCCAGACATCACCTCCCATCGCTGAACTCATCACAACGACCAACCAAGATAGTGATAACCTCTTTGCAGAAGCCCTGTTACGCCATCTAGGCACTAATTCCCCGGAGGCTAGGTCAGATCAAACGACGCGCGATCGGGGGTTGCAACAGGTGCGTGATGTTCTCCAGCGTGAGTTAAATCTTGATCCGGATCGCTATCGAATTCAGGATGGCTCGGGTCTGTCACGGCAAAATTCAATCGCTCCAGAACTCTTTGTGTCGCTGCTGCAAGCGATGGCTAGCTCGGCAGCAGCATCGCCGTTTATTGCTTCGTTGCCGGTGTTGGGAGAGTCGGGAACCCTTGCTAGCTGGACTCCGTTAACCAGTGGCGCGATCGTGCGTGCCAAGACCGGATCAATGACCGGAATTTATGCGCTCTCGGGTTACCTTACTCCTCCTGGACATGCGACCCAGTCGCCCAATACGATCGCGTTTAGTATCATCATCAACCATTCGGATGCGTCCTACCGTGTGATGCAAGCTGCCGTCGCTGATCTCCTGATGCAGATTGATCAGCTTCAGCGATGCCGTCGATCGCTATAGTCAGTGCAATATCGTCAGGTCAATCATTTTCAGAACAGGTCGAGAGCGTTGAGCGGAGTCGAAACGCGGTGGTTGAGCCAACAGGAGAACTCGTACCCATAAGCCCAATGATCGCGACCATAAGCGCGATCGTTAACTTCGCCAACTTCGCGAACATCCAATTGCGACTCAACCCCGAATCTGACTAAACGCGCCGGTTTCGGAACTTCGATCGGCGTCGTTCCATCCAGCCCAAACGCCGTATGTACCGCCTGTAAAGCCTCGATCGCCCGATCCGCCTGGATCGCACAACTGGTCTTAATCTCCGAGGTTGAAATCGATAGGATGTTGATACCGCGATCGGCCAACGCTGTGAACATTGCCGCTGCGACACCGGACTCGTTCGCCATCCCTGCACCGACAATACTCACCTTGGCGATATCCCGCTCGATCGTCACCGACTCATAGCCCACCGTCGCGGCTAACTCCTTGAGTAACACCACCGCCGTATCGGCATCCTCTGAGTTCACCGTAAATGAGAGATCGCGTGTGGGGATGCTATTCACAATGCGGCAACGCTCGGATTGAACGATCGTGTAGACGCTGATGTTGCGATCCGCGAGAGCTGCGAAAATTTGCGCCGCCATGCCCGCCTTATCGGGAATGTGCAACACGCCGATCTGTGCCTGACCGCGATCGAGTGCCACGCCGCGCACACTCGGCGCTGTGCTTGAAACAGCATCACGCTTCGGGGAATATTTAACCTGGAAAAACTGACAGAGAGCCGCCACTGCACGATCGCCATCAGCACGATTGATCGTGCAGCTTACCTTAACCTCGGAGGTCGAAATCGTCTGAATACTGATTCCCTCAGCGGCCATTGTCGCGAACATCTGTGCCGCCACACCAGGACGACCGATCATTCCAGCTCCAACAATACTGATCTTGGCAATGTCGCGGCTGACATTCACTTCTACATCCCGATCGCAGACCTCACCACTTTCCGATTGGCACAGTAGCGGCACGATTTCGCGGGCGATCGCCTCAGCGCGTTCCGCCTCCGCATCGGCGACGGTGAAGGCAATATCATTGGTGTTGCCTTCGTGGATCGATTGGACGATGAGATCCACATCGAGGTTACGGCGACCCAGTTCGCTGAACAGTTTGGCGGCAATACCGGGGCGATCGGGGACGCGCACAAAGGAAATCTTCGCCGTCGGTGGGGTTGAGTTCTACCGCATCGACGGGATGCACCAGTTCGAGACCGGCCAAGGCACGACTCAAGGG
>JAAUPN010000008.1 GCA_012033105.1 Coleofasciculaceae cyanobacterium RL_1_1 | reverse complement strand
GGACGGGCTTCAGTTGGGCGGTACGGAGGGCGATGCCGATCAGCAGGACGGGGATGCCGTAGAAGAAGCCTGCGAGGTTGAGGGTGGGGCGATCGGTGAAGTACGCCCAGAAGCCGATTGTGGTCAGGATAAGACCGAGGTAAAAGGCGGTGCTACCGAGGGAGATTCGACGAAAAATAGGTGGCATGAGGGCAAGGAGGGGGATTTCTATGAATATTTGTTACGTTCTGTGTACCCGTGATTTTACTTCATGGCGGTGAAGGGGACGGAGATGCCATGAGTGACACCGAAGCTGCGCGGAGTCGTACCGGCTCGAAGGCGCAGATCCAGGTTCAATTTATTCCGCATCCGGCTTGCCTGATACTTGAGCCGCGATCGGCTCGCCCTTGGTGAACGTATCGAGCGGATAGGGTTCCTCGCCAAACTGCTGCCCCACAATAAAGAAATTCACCGGATACACCCATTGTGATTCAAAGGGGCCATGGATTTGGATACCGTGAATGACGGCGTAATGAAACACCGTGGTATCGAGACGAGAGAGCAGGTTACGGACATCTGTGGCGATGATTGTGCTGGCCAGTTTGGTGAGATCGATCAGGTTAACCTGATCGCCGTAGCGCAGTTGCGACAGAATTTTTTGGCGGACGATCGTTTGTTCGATGTCCTGCATATCGGTTTCGAGATTGAGATGGCCTGCCGCGAGTTCTTCGACGATCGTCTCGAGCGCACCGCAGGCATGGGATGGCGTTTCGACGCCTTCCCGGTAGATCAAGCCAATGTCGCCATTGCGTGAGATCGCGATATGCGGCATGGCGTAGAATACAAACCGCCGTAGCCCATTTTGGATCGGTGTATGGGCGGTCGCTGCTGCCAGCCCGGTTTTACCCATCGTGACAAATCCGGCCAAGCTACAGCAGTTAAAGGTTTTGCCCCAGTAGCGCACGACGGCTTCGTACAGCGGATCGGTCTGCTCATCGCGACAGATCGCGATCATCCCCATCGTATTTTCCTCTTCAAACCCATACTTTGATAACGCTTTCGCGGTGCGACTCATGTATTTGGGGAGGGGCAACGCGCCAGGGAAGTAGTGGTGTAGCGCTTTGTCAAATTCGGGAAACTGCGCAGCGATCGCAGAGGCAGTATTGGCAGTCATAATCGAATAGGCAACACGCGACAAACAGACGAAAGGTAGGATACCAGTCCCATCTTGCTTGGATCTGTCTGAATCAAGCCATTCACATCCATCAAGCCCTGATTCCTCAATGTTTGGCAGGCTTGAGTGGCAACCGATACCGATGCTAGACAGACGAGAACGATCGCTAGGACAGGGCGGCGATCGCTTCAATCACGGTTTGATGAATGACGCCATTACTCACAACTGTTCCCTGGTTCTGGGTGAGTTTGGCTCCTTGGGAAAAGTCTAACGGTTGACCAAACATATCCGTCACCTTGCCGCCTGCCTCTTCAACAACGAGGACGCCCGCTGCATGATCCCAAATTTTTTCGCGGTAGTCCGGTGTTTTGGGTGAGGGTAACCGCAGATATAGCACGGCTTCACCGTTGGCGACGGCGGCATATTTGGCCTGGGAGTCCATCCGCAGGGACGGAGCTGTGATCCCGACCGCTTGGGCGATCGCGGCTTGGCGCGACTGGTCACCGTGTCCCGATTCGACGCTTTCGACGAAGCGGAGCCGCTCGGTGTCGCCCCCGGCTACAACTTTTAATCCGTGGGACATGTCGCTGCCGATCGGCGTCATGCTGGCTCCACCGCCACGAATCGCCACAAACAAAGCACCCCGGCCTCCTTCGGCTGGATAGGACGGACAGGCCAAAACGCCGAGCTGCACCTGGCCGTTTTCGATCAAGGCAAGAGCAACAGCGTACTGATCATCCCGTAGAAAGCCCTTGGTTCCATCGATCGGATCAAGTGTCCAAAACCGATCCGCACCGGTGCTGCTCCCCAGCCCAATCCAATTAATCACCCGCTCTGGTGTCGCTTCGGGGATGAATTCACGCACGCTGTCGGTGGCCTGAGCGAGGAGGTGATTATCCTCGTTGAGGGCGGCGGCGTCTTCTTCGGCAATGATGGCATCGTCGGGAAAGGCCGCCGCGATCGCCCGACAAATCAACGCTTGTGATCCATAGTCGGCGATCGTCACCGGACTTTTATCATTCTTGGCGATCGCCTGTGGCATCGATTTGCGCACACGCTCACAGAGTCTCGCAGCCATTAGTACGGCATCGATCGCAACTCGCCGCTCAAGTTCATAGGACATAGTTAAGAGCTGATCTAGAAGCATCTAGACAAATAATTGACAGAAATTACAAAAATTAGGGGCAGACAAGCCTTGAGTTTTAGCTTACTCAGTGTGCCCAGAATCGAAAGGCTGTGTTTCGCTTCCTGGGCGAAACTTATGATCGACTTCACATATGGTTCAGATTCTCATCTGAAGTTTTTGCCCGGAGAATGCCTTCACCCCTTGCGAGATGGTAGACCGTCCATCAGGAGGATCGATCGGGAGTTCATTGCCCGCGAATCGTGAATTAATCGTAAATTGAACGCACTTAGGCGATCGAAACACAACACGAACCACGTATAACGGCGATATCCGCGTTAGTTCGGCTCCAATCACCACACGTCAGCCGATCGCAGACGGTATGCTGTTAGGCAATTCGCTTGCCGAACCCGTCCCTCCCTTGCCCATTAAGCCTTTATCGTTATGACGTCCGATCGCCTGCAACATCGTACGGTGCGCCCATACGGCGTCTATGCCCTACACGGTCTCGCCTGCGATCGAGATCGAAACTCGATCCTGGCGATCGACAGCCTGCGCGGCTACCTCGTCGAGATCGATCCAGCCACTGACGCCACACGGACGATCAACCCCTACCACGCTGAAGAATTTGTCGGCGTAACCGGCATTGCCCTCGCAGGCGATCGGCTCTGGTTTACCCGCAGCGATAGTATCTATAGCTGCGTGATCGAGGCTCTGAGCCGCCCGGACAAGCTGGATCTCACCGTTTTGGCCTCCCTGCCCTACAACGCCAACGGCATCGCGATCTGGAATTCCGTCGTCTATGTCTGCTGTCAAAAATCGGGCTATGTCTATGCGTTCCAGCGCGATAGCGGCCAAGAACTGGCTCGCTATGTCGTTCCGGGTGTCGGGCTTGAAAATCTCTACATTCGCGATGAGCAGCTTTGGGTCTCGGACACGATCGAGCAAACGGTCTATTGCCTCGATCGCACCACCGGCGATATCGAATTTCAGCTCCTCACCCCCTACCCCACACCCACCGGCCTCTGTTTTTACCCCAACCCGGAGGGCGGTGACGACCTACTCTACATTGCCTACGCCCGCGAAGAGCCCTACATCCGCGACGATCCCAACTCCGCCAACCCCTACCAACTGACATTTCGCGATGCAACCTTTTTGCATCCGCTGCACATCTACCACAATCCCGCTGGACGCTACACCCTATCCAACGGCTACCTGGTCGAGATGTCCTACGTGGAAGAACTCGCCTCCCTCGAACCCGTCGCCCTGGACGATATCGAATGGCAAATCGCCGTACCGATGGACTCCCCGCGCCAAAAAGTTCGGAACATCGAGCCGATCGGCTTGCCATTCGAGCTACGGGAAATCGAAGGTCAGATGATGGCGGTGTTTCAGTTCGACCAGCTTGCAGAACTTGAAACTCACATTTTCGGCTGGAAAGCCACCCTCGAATTACGCAGTATTAAATACTACTTCCGACCCAGTGACGCCGAAACCGACGCTGAAATCCCCGAGGAGTACACCGATCGCTACCTGGTCGATAACGACAATTTGTCGATGGAAACCGATGTGGTGCGGCGTGCTGCTGTCACCGCGATCGGGACAGAAACGAACCTGCTGCGTAAAATTCTCAGCATTCGCGACTATACCTACGATCGCCTGGAATACGGCATCAAACCCCACATCGACACACCGGATATCGTCCTGAGCCGTGGCCTTGGATCATGCGGTGAATACGTCGGCGTCCTGTTGGCGCTGATGCGGCTGAATGGCATTCCCTGTCGCACGGTGGGACGCTACAAATGCCCCGATCGCGCCGAGCAGCAGCGTGTCCCGCTTCAGCCCGACTTTAACCACGTCTGGCTCGAATTTTATATCCCCGGTTACGGCTGGATTCCGATGGAGTCTAACCCGGACGATCTCAACGATCGTGGCCCCTACCCGATGCGCTTTTTCATGGGGCTTGCCTGGTATCACATCGAAATCGTCAAGGGCGTTAAATTCGAGCGCATCATGAAAGACGGCCAGCGCATTGATAAAGAAGTCGCTTCGCTGGGCGATCTCTCAATCAATCACGTTCGCTTCCAGATCCTCGAAGAGCTACCGCCCGCCACTGAACCCAATCTCTAGAGTTCGACCGCTTGCAGGGCAAATCGACTAACTCGAACCCCTCTCAACCTCAATCAAGGCTCGATCGTACATTCGTTGCGATCGAGCCTATACCGTCGCCTAACTGACGAAATCTTTAGTACAGACCCACGATCGCATCGGTCAGAATCACACACTCGACAACCTTGAGCGCCACAAAACTCAATCCCCCCAAAAGTGCCACCAGACTGAGATCAATCCAAAAATCCGAATCGAAGGTTAACGGAGATTTTGGCTTACGCTTCCTGAGCATCGTGTTGTTTGACGCTGTATTCACGGGCTGTAACGTGGTCGGAGCTACCGGCATCGAAGACGCTGGGTCGGTAGACTCTGTTTTCGTTGCAATCAGGCTTGAACTGATGGGCGATCGTCTACACAGCCTCTGCTGTCCCTTGAGTATCGTCACGTTCGGGGTTCGCAATGATCGTGAATTCCGTTCTATTCCTGTCTCAGAAACAAGTAGATGCGTCATGGTCAAGATTTACACCGGAGATTGAAACGTAGCTCAGGACTCATAACATCACCAATTCCGTACTACGGTTGGGCTTCGTAAAGTACTGAGTGATTCAATAGACCTGTATTGTGCGTGATATCCCCTGTCTCGACAATGATTTGAAGCCACCTAAGCGTGTGATCTCGATCATTTGTGCTTGTGTCTTGCCTAAACCCCGAAAAAATACGTAGTTTTTATACTTTTTGTCTCCGTGTATTTATATATTTAAGAAATGGGTTTGATCTGTGAGAACTCAGGGTTTAGAGACAGTTGCTGTTCAGCGGTCAGCCAGTCGATGAATTGACGGGCGGTGCGACCCGATCGGCCATTATTTTGGGTGGCCCACTGTAAGGCACGAAAGGTGAGGTCGTCTGCATGGATCGTTAAATCGGCCTGCTGGGCGAGATGGCGAATGATGCGGAGGTAGTCATCTTGATTGCAGGGGGCAAACGTTAGGGTCAGGCCAAAGCGATCGCTAAAGGAGAGTTTTTCCTGGACAGTGTCCCAACTGTGGATTTCGTCAGCATCACTGGGGCGGGGGCGATCGTCGAAAAATTCGCGGATCAGGTGGCGACGGTTCGTCGTGGCGTAAACAACGACATTGTGGGCGCGGGCGGTGCTGTTGCCCTCTAGCACGACCTTCAGCGCTTTAAAGGCATCGTCATCTTCTTCAAAGGAAAGATCATCAACAAAAATCACGAATTTTAAGGCGCTGCTGCGGATCTGATCGATGATTTTGGGCAGATGACAGAGCTGAGATTTATCCACTTCGATCAGGCGTAAGCCTTGATCGGCGTAGTCCGTCGCGATCGCCTTGACCAGCGAAGATTTGCCCGATCCCCGGCTGCCGTACAGCAACACATGCTGTGCCGGAGCGCCCGCCAGGAGAAATTCGGTATTTTGCAAAAGCTTGGCTTTTGGGGTGTCGTAGCCGATGAGATTGTCTAGGCCGATCGGGTCGGGGGTGGGGATGCCCTCGATATAGTCCTGTTCCCAGCGACAGGCGCGATATTGTGCGAAGACGCCGACGCCGTGGGTTTGGTGATAGGTCAGGAGATCCGATAGGAGATCACCCCAGTCGGGGGTGGTATCAAAGGCGATCGGAGCCGGTTCTACGACGCTAGAGGGTGCAACAGGTAGTGCATCAAGCTTACAGGCTTGTCGCATCCACAGGCCGATCTGGTCGCTGGTGCAGTCGTACAGACGGCGTAGGATTGTGAGGTCATGACGAGCCGCTGCGATCAGTTCCGGGGCGATGTCGTCGATCGTCTGGGCGTGCTGGGCGGCTTCGGTAAAGGGATTTTCGTCGTACAGGATGGATTCGATTAGGTACGATTGCCAGCTTTGACCGCTGCTGGCTAGCCAGGAAAACCAGTCACTGTAGGCTTTCAGGCATTCGGTGGGGGTGTCGGTATGGTAGATCTGCTCGATGAGCGAGACAAACGCCGACCCGACGACATCAACGTCAAGGATCTGGCGATAGAGTAGCAAGCTAGCGATATCGTGCTGGAGCGATCGAAGGGAGGCGATATTCATCGTGGCGAGATCAGCAACAAGGAATGCGGTCGGGTTCGCGATCGGAGTTGACCGAAGCGACGCTTCAATTATGCTGGCATTGTGGACTCGATTTCGCTTGCTCGCGCCTCCTGCGGTGTGGTGATGCGATGGCCTGTAATGGTGCGTGATGTCTTTCGATGATCTGTGATTGGGGTAAATCAGCATGAATCTCTGGGAATCTTGCCAGATGGCGGGTCGGACACTGGTGGCGAATAAGCTGCGGAGTTGTCTGACGATGCTCGGGATCGTGATCGGGAATGCGGCGACGATCGCCACGATCGGCATTGGTCAGGGGGCGCAGGTTTTTGTTGAAGATCAGGTGTCCGAACTGGGGTCAAATTTGCTCTTTATTCTTCCGGGCAGTCCGGAAGCCCAGCGTCGCCCGGTGTACTCGCCGCAAACCCTGGTGTACGAAGATGCGATCGCCCTGGCAGAACAAGTCCCGCTGATCGATAAAGTCGCGCCGCAACTCAATAGCAGCACCCTGGTGTCGTACCGCGATCGCAACGTTTCGACCCTGGTGTACGGCACAACCCCCGACATTCTCCCGGTGCGTGACTTTGATGTGGGTCGCGGTCGGTTTCTCTCGGATCTCGATATTCGCCGTCAGCAACAGGTGGTCGCGATCGGCTCAGAATTAGCCGATCGGCTCTTTGGCGACACCAACCCGATCGGCCAAAGCGTCCGCATTGATAATCTCTCGTTTGAAGTGATCGGCGTGATGCAGCCCAAGGGCGCGACCTTTGGAACCAATCTCGACGAAACCGCATTTATTCCGCTGACGACCATGTCGAGTCGCTTGGTGGGACAAACCTCGCCCTATGGGTTAACCGTGACGTTTATTAATGTGGCGGTACGCGACGAAACCCAAATGGATATGGTCAAATTTCAGGTCGAAAATCTATTGCGTCAGCGTCACAATATTACCAATGAGGATGATTTCACGGTGTCGAGCCAGAAGGATATTCAGGATCGCACGGCGGCGATTACGGGCGCACTGACGACATTACTGGCAACGGTGGCAAGTATTTCATTGTTGGTCGGTGGCATTGGGATCACGAATATCATGCTGGTGTCGGTGACGGAGCGAACGCCGGAGATTGGGCTTCGCAAGGCGATCGGGGCATCGCCGCGTGATATTTTGCTGCAATTTACGATCGAGGCGACGATCCTCGCGGTGGCGGGCGGGATCGTCGGCGTGACCGTGGGGGCGGGCTGTATTGTTCTGGTGTCGAGTATGACCAGTTTTAAGGCGGGAATCTCGGTCACGAGTGTGGTGATCGCGACGGGGGTATCGGGTGCGCTGGGTTTATTTTTTGGGATCGTTCCGGCGCAGCGTGCGGCGAAGCTCGATCCGATCGTGGCGTTGCGATCGGCCTAGCGATCTGGTCTCGTGTTGGGCGATCGATGCTGACTCACAAATTGATCGATCCTTCCATTTTCTTAAATGCGCTTGACCTGCCGCCTAAATTCTGGGAGTTCTGACTAGGCCGGATTTTGCTTGATCCTCATCGGGCAATCCCACCAAACTCTAACGCTCCCAATCAATTACGATGCCAAGCTCGCCACCGCTCTACACCCCTCGTTATAAACCCGGTCAAGTGATCTGTGGTCAGGGTTTCACCGTCATTGTCACCGGCTGGACGTTGCGTCAGGCGATCGCCAAACGACTTGAACCCTCCGACTACGCCGCGATCGGCCAGCTCTACAGCCCGACGCGCGGCATTAGCGTTCTGGTGCGTAACCTGCTGTGCAATCCCCACGTCCGCCACCTGATCGCGATCGCCGCCACCCCGGAAGATCGCAACGCGGGCGGCTGTGCCTGTGTTCGGGATTTTTTGCCCAGGGCGTCACGCCGGGGCAGACTGAAACCGGGCAGCGACTGTTGGCGGATTCACTCTGAAATTAACGGTTTTTCTCGATTCTGAAATTACGTTCGAGGCGATCGAGCAACTTCGCACTAACGTTCAGTGTCATTTCGTCACCAGCAGCCGTGATGCGTGCGACTTGGCTCAAGATCTAACCAAGCTAGCCACCACCGAGGCGATCACAACGCCGTGGGGCATCCCACAAGAATTCCCGATCACCAGCAGCAGCACCAGCACGCGCCCCGGCCCCCGCTACGGCCACCGCATCACAGGCCGCACGATCACCGACACCTGGGTTAAGATTCTCCACCGTATCGAATCCACCGGCACGGTACGCCCCACCGCCTACGATGGGCAATGGCAAGAGCTGATTAACCTGGTGGCCGTTGTGAGCAATGAACCACGCGGCCTACATTTTCCCGAGCCGAATTTTTTACCGGTTAGCCGTGATTTTCTGACCGAATATAGCGGGCAAATTTTGGATGACTTACCCGACGCGGCGAAATCCCAGGACGGGGTGAAATACACCTACGGGCAGCGGCTGCGATCGTGGTTTAACACCGACCAAATCGAACAGACGATCGAGCGCTTAACCCACGATCGCCATTCCGCCCGCGCTGTGATGTCCCTGTGGGATGCCCAAGCCGATGGCGCGGAGAACAGTAGCCCGCCCTGCCTCAATCACATCTGGGTACGGATCGCGGATGATGTGTTATCTCTGACAGCCACATTTCGCAGTAACGACATGTTTGGCGCGTGGGTGGCGAATGCGATGGGGTTACGTATGCTGCAAGAACACATCACCGACGCGATCGCCGCTCGTTCCGGTCTGCCGCTTCAGCTTGGCCCTTTGATCACCATCAGCCAAAGCGCACACATTTACGACGACTGTTGGGAGAATGCCCGCCGGACGATCGCCGACCATTACCCGCGTGTCTGTGGTGATCGGCAGTTTGGTGATCCGTCAGGGAGTTTTCTAATTGCCGTGCGATCAGGCGAAATTGCGATCGAGCAGCTCACACCCGGATCGGGCGAGGTCGTGGAATGTTTTTCCGGCAAAACCGCCAAGCGGGTCTATCAACAATTAGCCGCGAGCAGCCCCGCTTTAGAAACCGAACACGCCCTATACCTAGGCACGGAACTCCAAAAAGCAGAACTCGCTCTCCACTATCCCGACCAGTTCAGCTACGAACAAGACAAAGCCCTACACCTAATCTCGCTCCCTCAGCGGGACTGACGCAAACCAGCTAAATTCCTGAGGGACGCTTCAGGGCAAACGCATACTAATTTTCGAGGCTCCAAAAGCGAGATTTCGAGCACTGAGCGGAGTCGAAGTGCGGCCACTTTTCGCAGACACACCCAGGCTTCGACTCCACTCAGCCTTCGACAGACTGACTTGGAAGCAAAACATCGGGAGTATGCGTTTGTTCTGAGGGACGGTTGACCACATTTCGCCTTTGGTGCGTGTGTGCATAATAGATAGGAGTGAAACGTGACGTGCGAGCGATCGCGAAACTGAGTCTGTCAGGTGATCCCCGATCCCACACCCGTTCACCTTTCCCATCCGCTTTAGTCTGTACCCGTTAGTTCTGCGACATGTCGAATATCCCTGCCCTAAACTACGATCTCGTCAGTCAGCGCCAGTCGCCGATCTACTCGACCCTCGGCGCGATCCCCATGGTGGTCGAACAGTCCGGCATGGGCGAGCGAGCCTTTGATATCTACTCGCGTCTGCTGCGTGAACGGATTATCTTTCTCGGAACGCCCGTTGATGATGCCATAGCCGACTCGATCGTCGCCCAACTGCTCTACCTCGACGCTGACGATCCCGAGAAAGATATCCAGATTTATATCAACTCGCCCGGTGGCTCCGTTACTGCCGGTATGGCTATCTTCGATACGATGCGCCAAGTCCGACCCGACGTTGTCACCATCTGTTTCGGTCTCGCCGCCAGCATGGGCGCATTTTTGCTCTCGGCAGGCACTCCCGGCAAGCGCATGTCTCTGACCAATTCGCGCATCATGATCCACCAGCCCCTCGGTGGCGCTCAGGGTCAGGCCGTTGATATCGAGATTCAGGCCAAAGAGATTCTTTATCATAAGAAAACGCTCAATACCCTGCTCGCAGAACATACCGGTCAGTCTCTCGAAAAAATTGAAGAAGACACAGAGCGTGATTTCTTCATGTCCGCACACGAGGCCAAAGCCTACGGATTGATCGATACCGTGATCGATTCAAAGCCCCTCGCGGCAGCCTAGCGATCGCGTTTAGCCGTTCATCAATTGTGTCCCAATATGTACAACGACGAGGTGATCCTGCCCGGTCGATTGCCCCGTCGTTTAAACTTGACATAGCCGCACTCTCGATCGTTACCCAACGCTAGCTCCTCGTCGCCATTTCGGAACCGCTCCGTAATACCGTTCATGCCTAATAAATACGACGCTCATCTCAAATGCTCATTCTGTGGAAAATCCCAAGAGCAAGTGCGCAAATTAATCGCTGGCCCTGGCGTTTACATTTGTGATGAATGCGTCGATCTGTGCAATGAAATTCTCGATGAGGAGCTATACGACGCCAGCGCAACTGCTCCTGCAACGCCCAAAGTGGAAACCAACGAACGTCGTCGTCCCAAATCCACCAAAATTTCCTTGGGTCAAATCCCGAAACCGCTGGAAATCAAAAATTATCTTGATGAGCATGTCATCGGTCAGCACGAAGCGAAAAAGGTGCTGTCGGTGGCGGTTTATAACCATTACAAACGTCTGAGCGTCAATCAAAACCTCGATGATGGTGACATTGAGCTGCAAAAATCCAACATTCTGCTAATTGGCCCGACGGGTAGTGGTAAAACACTGCTGGCGCAAACGTTAGCGAAGATTTTGGATGTGCCGTTTGCGATTGCGGATGCGACGACCCTCACCGAAGCGGGCTACGTGGGTGAGGATGTGGAAAATATTTTGCTGCGTTTGTTGCAAGTTGCCGATCTGGATGTAGAAGAGGCTCAACGCGGCATCATTTATATTGACGAGCTAGATAAGGTTGCACGTAAAAGCGAAAACCCATCGATTACGCGCGATGTCTCGGGCGAAGGGGTTCAGCAAGCGCTGCTGAAGATGTTGGAAGGTACGATCGCCAATGTGCCACCCCAGGGCGGACGCAAGCATCCGTATCAAGACTGCATTCAAATCGATACGCGCAATATTTTGTTTATCTGCGGCGGTGCGTTTGTCGGGCTGGAAAAGGTAATCGAGCAACGCATCGGCAAGAAGTCGATGGGTTTTGTGCAGCCCGATGACGGCAAAGCCTCGAAGAATAAGCGAACGACGGATGTGCTCAAGCGTCTCGAACCGGACGATCTGGTGAAGTTTGGCATGATCCCGGAGTTTATCGGGCGTGTGCCGATCGAGGCGGTACTCGAACCGCTCGATGAAGAGGCGCTGATGCAAATTTTGACCGAGCCGCGTAATGCGATCGTCAAGCAGTACCAAAAACTGATGGATATGGACAATGTGCGGCTGGAGTTTCACCCCGAGGCTCTGAGTGCGATCGCCCGTGAAGCCTACCGTCGCAAGACCGGGGCGCGGGCGTTGCGTAGCATTGTCGAAGAGCTGATGCTCGATTTGATGTATGAGATTCCGTCCCGCAAGGATGTCAATCACTGCACGATTACACCCGAGATGGTCGAGCAGCGATCGACGGCTGCTGTTCTGATGCATCCGTCCTCGTTACCGAAGCCTGAGTCGGCCTAGGGGTGAACGGTTTAAGATCGTGGCATGGATGATCGATCCCTTACACCCATTGCCATCAAGAACAATGTCTAATTGCTGCGGACGAGACTCGGAGAGGAGAGGGGATTGCCCGAAGAGTGAGGCATGAAAGTGACTCGATCTCCCGCTCAACGATCATCCGACGGTTCGGTCAAACCGACACGAACCCGACGCAAACCACCCAAGCCGAAGCCTCGGCCTCGCTCCTCCTCTGGCTCCTCGTCGAAGCCTCACGCGTGGCGACAGATGCTCGGCGAGGTGGTCAGCAATCCGATCGTGAATTTCACGGTGTCGGTGGCGATCGTGGTCTCGATCGTTACGATCACCCTGGAGGTCATCCTGCCGGATACTTCCCCCTCCTTATCGAACCTGCATCTGTTTAATCGGATTTTAACGACGGTATTTGCGGTCGAGCTGGTCTTTCGTGCCCTTTCTAGCCCATCGTTACGCCGGTTTCTGCGGGAATACTGGCTCGATGCCCTGGCGGTGTTGCCCATTTTGCGGGCGTTGCGCTTGATCCGCGCTACACGTCTACTCCGACACTGGACGGTCTCCGATGCCTTGCAGCACCTGACCCAATGGCTACGGTTACCGAATCTGCGACAAGGTGCGTGGGAATACGTCCTGATCATTTGGCTGGCGATCGTCACGCTCTTATTTAGCAGCATTGCCCTGCTTGTGTTCGAGCGTCCCATCAACTCGGATCTGAATAATCCGTTCGATGCCCTGTGGATCAGTACGTTTTCGCTATTTGCGACCGAGCCGATCCCCGGAATGCCGCAGTCTACCGGTGGGCGCATCGTCTCGCTATTTATCATGCTAGTGGGGACGATCGTCTTTGCGATTTTGAGTGGGACGGTGTCGGCCTTTGCGATCGAACATATGCGTCGGGAACGTTTATCCGTGGACTGGAATCATTTTCACGATCATGTGATTATCTGTGGCTGGAATAAAAAAGCTGAGATTGTCATTCAGGAATATCGCGCTGCACCCAAAACTCAGTCAGTGCCGATTATTGTGGTGGCTCGGCTTGAAGGCGAGCCGATGTTTAGTGATGCTTTGATGAAATCGAATGTTCATTTTCTCAATGAGGATTTCACCAAGGTGCAGGTGCTCGAAAAGGCAGGCATCCGGCGAGCGATGACCTGTATTATTTTGTCGGACAAACGCTTTGGGCGAACGGATCAAGATGCCGATGCCCGCACGATTTTGGCGGCACTGACAGCCGAAAAGCTGAATCGGGATGTGTATACCTGCGCGGAATTAATCAACCGGGAGTATGGCTCTCATCTCGATATGGGACACGTGAATGATTATGTGGTTAGCGAAGAGCAGAGCGGGTTTTTACTAGCCCAAGCGTCGCTCAATCCGGGTTTGATGGGTGTTTTTTCGGAGTTGCTGACCTATTCCCATGGCAATCAGTTCTATCGTATTTCGATTCCGTCTGCGTGGTTTAATCGATCGTTCTGGGAGCTATTTGTGTCAATGAAGCGTGACCATAATGCCATCTTGGTGGCCGTGTGTGATCCCCTCGGTAACTTTTTTGTGAATCCGCAAGACTATACGATCGGTGCGGGAGATTGCGCGATCGCGATCGCGCATCAGGAGTTTGAGTTGTAGGTATCATCGATCAATCGAGGTCTTGATCCAGGCTCTGCCGAGCGACGATCCCGCAGCAACAAGCACGACTTGATCGAACTTCCCTCCACCATCTCTACCCCTTCGAGCCTTGACGCCCAGACTCGAAATTCAGGCTCAGGAATATCCCTGCCCCTGTCGGCGACGCGGTCGCCTACGACCGATCGTGCTGACTGAGGCGTTCGGCTGCGATCGCTGCCCGCAAATGTTTGGCCTTGATCCAACGCGCACCGAACTGATTCTTCTCACCTCGCCCTATCCCGATCCACCGTGCTGGCGATGGAACGGTCGTCGTTGGTTACCCGCTAGCATTCGTGGCCAGGTCGAAATCATTAGCCTTGTGATCATTGCCCTGCTGATCTGCACGATCATCGGACTCGCTTTCACCTTAAACTTAAGCCCGGGGCGTGCGACCCTGATTTGGATGTTCGCCGTGCTGACGCTTGCTGTTTTGCCCGCCGTCCTTGTTTGGTTGGCCTCGCGCCGCTAGCACCCATGTCCTCCGACTCCTGCGAAATTCTCGATAACCCCTGTGTGGCGGCGCGTCATGCGTATCAAGCTGCGCCATCGCTCGCGAATATTTCCAGCGCCGATCGCTCCAAGATGCTGCTGTCCCTCGCCGCCGCAATTCGCGGACACCAAAACGCGATCCTCGAAGCCAATACACTCGACCTCGAAGCCACCCTGTCGCTCTCTGAGGCGGAAGCTGCCAAAACGCCGCCGATCGCCTGGTTGAAATTAACGCCAGAACGGTTAAAAGTGGCGATCGATTGCCTTAACCGCTTGGCTGAGATGCCCGACCCGATCCGCCCCGTGACCAGTGCGGCGCTACTCGCAGAGCGATCACAAGCCTATTCTCAGCTCATGCCCCTCGGGGCGATCGCCTTTCTTTGGGAATCACTGCCAGAAATCGGCGCGATCGCGGCGGGCATGTGTCTCAAGACGGGGAACAGCCTGGTGCTACATCCGAGTTCTGAGGCGCGAGAAACGTCCCTAGCCATCACGACGGCGATGATGGATGCCCTCGCCGATAGTGAACTGCACGCCGGTAGCCTGAGCGCCATTGCCACCCCCACCGACGACACACGCGGCCAACTCATCGCCCAAAGTTCGCATCTGGGAACGATTATCGCCCATGGTCGTTCGGATTTCGTGCGTGGGATCGCGGCACGATCGAGCTTGCCTGTCGTGCGATCGGTGACGGGGAATGTTATCTCTATTGGGCGCTGACCGGTCGTCTGGAGACGGTGCGATCGATTGTGCTGGATAGCTATCGTGGTGCGCCGGATCGGGTAAATGCGATCGATAAGATTTTGGTGTCGAGCGATCGTAAGCTGGCGTCGATTTCGACCCTGTGGAACAGTTTGCGTGAAGAGGGCTTCGAGATTCGTGCTGATGCGGGCATTTGCGAACAGTTTCCGGAGCTGGAAGTGGTGCAGCCGCACGAGTGGCGTCAGGCGTACCCCGGTAAGACGATCGCCTTTAAGCTGATGGATCAGATTGAGCTAGCGATGCTGTGGATCGACCAAAACAGCAGTGGTCACGCCAATGTGATCGTGACGGAATCCTATCGCGAGAGCTGTTTATTTACGCGTGGTTTGAGCAGCGCTTCGGTGTTTGTGAATGCATCGCCTCGATTTGCCCGTTTGAATAACAATGCGGTTTACCTCGGGATGTCGAATCAAGCGGGGGCTCAACGCGGTTTTCTTGGCGTGGAGACGTTAACACGCCTGAAATATATCGTCCAGGGGTATTGAGATCGGACAAGTCTAAACAGCTCGCGATCAACTTACAGGTCGGGTAAAAACAGCTCTAACCCTACTTCGATATAGTCGGGATCGTCGCCAATTTCGTCAATATTGGCTTCGTAGAGGTCGCGCCAGAGTTCGCCATCACCGTAGATTTTTTCGGCGATCGCATAGAGCGAATCACCGGACTGCACGATGTATATTCCCTCTTCGTCATCCTCCTCTTCGTACAACTCTTCATCTTCACTCTCATCTTCGTCTTCACTTTCATCCTCATCCTCTAACTCATCTTTATCTTCTAATTCCTCCTCGTCTTCACTTTCATCCTCATCTTCTAACTCATCCTCATCCTCATCTTCTAACTCCTCCTCATCCTCGTCCAACTCTTCACCCTCATAATCCAGATCCGAGACCGCTTGAATCGCCCAGCAATCCCAGCACAAATCCGTATCCGTCATGTACTCATAGGGAATATAGCAATAGCCATCATCCCCCCAATCCTCACCCCAAGAATTCCGAACAATAAAAACCTCCTCCTCATCGTCATAGCCCACACAGATCATGGCGTGCGCCCCGTGGCTCGATCGACCCGTCTCCTCCTGCGACGGCATGGGGATATATCCATCCTCATCCATCTCATCAAACGACTCGAACAGCGACAGCCCAAAGACAAAGGGATACCCCTCTGCCACACAGTGCTTCATCGCAAATAAATCGACCTCTACTTCCTGAGCGCTCTCCACACAAAATTGATCGCCTCCTCGTAGGCTTCCGCGCTCGGCTCTTCTAATACCAGGTCGGGATCGTACGGCCAGGTCGCTTCAGAACAGGCTCCAAGCTCTTCGAGTGCCTCGATCGCCGCCGTAATCGACGAGCCGCAATCTTCGTTTTCGTTGTCCCAGATTTTGCGGGCGTTGTAATAGATAAACAGACGACTGACATCACCCGATTGGTCAAACTCACGCATCGCGAGGTATTCGTACGCTCCGGCGATCGCATTCGCCGTGCAGGAACTCACCGCCGATTGATCTTCGATTGGGCTGAGATCTTCGCGGAGATCGACACTATCGGGCAGATCGTCCGTACCGAAGTGTATCGGGCGATAGCTGCTAAAACGCGGCGGTTTACGCACCGATCGCTTGCAACCCTGCATCCGAGCATAGTTACCCGTACCGGTTCCGATGTTGTCAAACATGGCGTGAATAAATCCCGTGTGATCTCGATAGGAATGTGGGGAGCACGATCGAGGGGGGTGAATGGTTGAAACGGTGTTGCAGTGGATCGGAGATACTGGACAACGTGGATCTACGGTGCGCTGCGATCGCCTGAATTCCCCAGGATTTATCCTAGCCAATGGTCATGCCGATCAGTGCATTGTTTTCGGGGAAATCAGAGCTGATCGCTATGATCCGTGTGACGGGTTGCGATCGAAACCCGCTAAAGTAAAGTAAAGAAATACGAAGCAATTCTTAGAGCGACCACACCCCAGGCGAGACGATGCGAATTATTTTAATGACCGGAAAAGGCGGCGTTGGTAAAACCTCCGTGGCCGCAGCTACGGGGTTACGCTGTGCCGAACTGGGCTACCGTACCCTCGTGCTCAGTACCGATCCGGCGCACTCGCTCGCCGATAGCTTTGACCTCGAACTGAGCCACGAACCGAAAAAAATCCGCGAAAATCTTTGGGGTGCGGAACTCGACGCTTTGGTCGAACTGGCTGACAACTGGAGCGCCGTCCAGCGCTACATCACCCAGGTACTCCAGGCGCGAGGACTGGATGGCGTCCAGGCCGAAGAGCTGGCGATCCTGCCGGGGATGGATGAAATTTTTGGCCTTGTCCGCATGAAGCGCCACTACGACGAAGGCGAATACGATGTCTTGATTATCGACTCTGCACCGACGGGGACAGCATTGCGGCTGCTGAGTTTGCCAGAGGTGGGCGGCTGGTATATGCGCCGGTTTTATAAACCATTGCAAGGGTTGTCGGTGGCCTTGCGTCCGTTGGTCGAGCCGTTGTTTAAGCCGATCGCCGGGTTCTCGCTCCCCGATAAGGAAGTTATGGACGCTCCCTACGAGTTTTACGAACAAATCGAAGCCCTCGAAAAAGTCCTCACTGACAACACCCAAACCACCGTTCGCCTGGTTACCAATCCTGAACGGATGGTGATTAAGGAATCCCTGCGAGCCCATGCGTACCTGAGCCTTTACAACGTCGCGACCGATATGGTCGTCGCTAACCGGATTATTCCCGACAGCGTCACCGATCCATTTTCAAGCGCTGGAAGAAAACCAGGTGCAATATAAGCAGGAAATTCACGATAATTTCTCGCCGTTGCCCGTGAAAGAAGTGCCGCTCTATTCCGAGGAAATGTGCGGTCTAGCCGCGCTGGAACGCTTGAAGGAAACGCTCTACGGCGATGAAGATCCCAGCCAGGTGTATTACAAGGAAAATACAATCCGCATCGTTCAAGAAGACGGCTTTTACAGCCTGCAACTCTATCTTCCTGGTGTGCCGAAAAGCGATGTGCAGCTCTCGAAAACCGGTGATGAGTTAAACGTTCGCATTGGTAACCACCGCCGTAACTTGGTCTTGCCCCAGGCGTTAGCGGCGCTGCAACCAGCGGGCGCGAAGATGGAAGAGGACTACCTTAAGATTAAGTTTGCGGAGGCGGCTCGGGTTTAAAATCCGCTTTAAGATCCACAGGTAAATGTCTACGGTTGAGGTATCTCGCCGCTTGATCTATGCCTTATCAGACTGTGCGCGGCGTTGAACACTTTTACCAGTGGATTACCGCTGACGATCGCGCCGAGGATAGCGCACTCGATCGCGGGTCGGATCAGCGTCCGGTCATGGTATTCATCCACGGCTGGGGCGGTTCCTCACGCTACTGGGAATGTACGGCGCGATCGCTGACGGATCGGTTTGACTGTCTACTCTACGACCTGCGGGGCTTTGGCCGATCAGGCTTGCCCGCCCCCGATCGCCAGACCGCACCCCGCTTCGCCACCAAAGCCGAGCTGGAACAGGACTACGCCCTCGAAGCCTACGCCGACGATTTGGCTGAACTACTCGATGCCCTCGGGATTGATCGCGTTTCACTCAACGCCCACTCGATGGGAGCCTCGATCGCGACGCTATTTCTAAACCGTCATCGCGATCGGGTCGATCGGGCCATCCTCACCTGTAGCGGCATTTTCGACTACGACCCGCTCACCTTTAACCTATTTCATGCCGTTAGCCGCTGGGTTGTGATTGTACGTCCGCGCTGGATGGCCGCGATCGCCGGACTCGAAGGGCTATTCATGCAGCGTTTTCTCCATCGCGACATTCCCATCCAAGACAAGCGGGACTTCCTCACTGATTTTGTCATGGCTGACTTTGACGCCGCCCTTGGCACGATTTACACCTCTGTCAGCCGCCACGCCGCGATGATCATGCCGCACGAATTCGCACGGGTTAATGTCCCGACACTGCTCGTCGCCGGAGAACATGACATCATCATCCCCGCTGCGATGGGCGAGCGTGCCGCCAAACTCAGCCCCGCGATCGACTACTGCGAAATTCCGGATACGGCACACTTTCCCATGTTGGAAGACTCAAGCACCTATCGAGCTGCGATCGCAAACTTTCTCAAATAAACCTGCGATACCCAATTTCAAGCATTAAATATGCCGAGCATTAATATTCTGACCTGGCATAACGGATCGGGACTTCAGCAAGATTCCCAATGTTTAGCTGACATTCTAACGCGAGCGGGCTTTACCGTAATACAAACAGATCTTCGTCCTTCCAGGCATAAACATCAACGATTATCCAGGTTTGGTTTACTGGGACGCTTGTGGGAAAAAAGCATCCAAATTTATCAAAGCTACCGTTATCGTGCGAGGAAAAAACTAAATTTTGTCACGCAGAAAACCTATCTGTATGATGTTAATCTCTTTCTCGAATTTGTCGATACGAGACGTTTTTCTCAAGCGAGAAAAAACTGCTTTATTCCCAATCAAGAATGGTTCTCAAGCTGGCGACACCTAACTTTAAAATCGTTTGACCAAATTCTATGCAAAACTCTTCACGCTTACGATATTTTTCAACGATTAGGTCATTCAACAAGCTATATTAGCTTCACCAGTCCTGATCGCTATCGCTACGAGTTCAAGACGGACTATAACACCTGTCTGCATCTGGCCGGACGCAGCCCCCTGAAAGGTACACAGGCCATTCTGGATGTTTGGCGTCAACATCCAGAATGGCCGCAGCTTTACGTTATCCAACGGTCTTCCCATGCTCCGGTAGCATGGCTTCCCGATAATATTAGCTACATTCAAAAGCACGTTGACCTTGAGGTCTTAACCGAAATGCAGAACCGATGTGGTCTCCGTATTCAGACCTCAGAAGCTGAAGGGTTTGGACATGTTTTGGTTGAGGGGATGAGCTGTGGTGCGGTGATGGTGACGACGGATGCACCACCGATGCATGAAATTGTGACGCCCGATCGCGGTTTTTTGGTGGCTTACGATCGGTCTACTCCAAAGGATCTAGGTCGTCGCTATTATGTTGATCCAGATCAACTGGAAAAACAGCTTGATTCTATCTTTAGGTTAAGCCTCGAACAGCGTCGCAAGATCGGTCAACGCGCCCGAGATTGGTATCTCGAAAACGATCATTTATTTAAACAAAATATCATCCAAGTTATGCATGATTTACTCAAACACAACTTGAATGATATTTCAAAACATTACGATTAATGTGAATCTAAAATTAGGCCAAGACTGCTTTTAATTCAGTGCAAAACGCCTCGATCGCCGCCAAGCCCTCGGCGGGTGTTCCCTCAGCTAAACGCTTGACGATCGCACTGCCGACGATCGCCGCATCTGCACCCCAGTCCCGCATTTGCTTCGCCTGCTCCGGTGACGAAATCCCGAAACCCACCCCGATCGGCTTGTCGGTTTCCTGGCGCATTTCCACAATTAATTCTTCAACCCGCGAGGCGACGGTGGTTCGCGCTCCAGTCACCCCCGTGACGCTCACGAGATAGATAAACCCACGCGATTTCGCAACGATCGCCTTGATCCGATCGTGCGGGCTGGTGGGCGCGACCAGCAAGATTAGCTCGATGCCGTATTTTTCCGTAACCGCGATTAGGGTTTCGGATTCTTCGAGGGGTAAATCGGGAACGACGAGACCTTTCGCGCCGACAGCGGCAATTTTGGCGATGAAGGCTTCGATGCCGCGATGCAAGATCGGGTTGTAGTAAGTGAACAAGACGATCGGGGCGGCGATCGTCGGGCTAACCCGTTCAACAAGATCGAGGACGTCATCAAGATGTGTGCCATTCGCCAAAGCGCGGGTTGCAGCGGCTTGAATCGTCGGGCCATCGGCAAGCGGGTCAGAGTAAGGCACGCCGAGTTCGATGATGTCTGCCCCAGCGCGATCGAGCACCTTGAGCGCCTCCGCTGTGGTTTCGAGATCGGGATCGCCCGCCGTGATGAAGGGAATTAAAGCGCATTTCTGCTCGCTGCGGAGTTGGGCGAAACGCTCGGAAATCGAAGTCATGGCAGAGGATAAAAATGTTGAAGAAGAATGACGTATCAGTCATGAATTAAGGCCAGCAATGGGGGTTGATCTTGCGGTCAATCCTGACCTGAATCAACGCGAATTATTCTGATATAGAACATTCCCACGCTTGCCAACACAACCCTAAAAACGGTCATTAAAAACGGCCAACGTTTGGGCTGACCGTCAGGAATTTTATACCGGATTGGGGGACGTACTCACGTTGACCCCAACACGAAGCGATTGAACGGGTTGTTAGCTTGTGGTGTCATCCTCAGACTGATCCGTGAGTTCGGCGGCCTGTTGGGCTTGTTCTTGCATCACTTCGAGTGCCGCCTGTTCGCGTTCCTCGGGGGTCATCTTTTCCCAGCGTTTTTCCACGATCGCATTTTCATAATCGCGAAGCTGCTGGTTATAGGTCAGATTGCTGGTCGCAAAACGAACTAAATAGGTCAAAACCCAACCCACCAAGCCAACCACCAGCAGGGATTGACTCCAAATACCCGCGTTCATGGCGTCAATGCCGAGAACTTGCAGCAAAAAATAGATTGCACCACCGGCGAGAAAAACACCGATGCCAATACTGAAAACGTCAAGTCGTCGCATACGTTTTAATCATCTGCTGATTGATTGGCGGGTTGAGTCGCGGATTGGGTCGTGGGAGAACTGTTCGAGGTCGCCCGCTGGAATCGCCGAGCCATGCGGTCAGGGGCGGCAAGCGAGGGCGGACGGGCGATCGGCTAGGCTCCAATCTCGCGTTTTTGTGGACGAAGATTGATAAACGGCGCGAACAAGATCATGCCAGGGAAAAACATGAAGACAAAAAAGTAGGCGATAAACCGCTCGATCGACCCAGCAACATGCCAGCGTTGATTGAGGTAGTAGTAAAGCGCTAGAGGAACCACAACAAGATAGGCTCCCGCCAGGGCTGCATACAGCACGATCGCGATGAGATTGGGAGTGAAAGTCATAGTCCTAACAGGGTTACGGCAAGTTAGCGATGGTCAGGTGGCGAAGTCACTGCGTAGCGCCGAAACCCGGCGCGAGTCGGGATTTATTGTATCGCACTCTAATCTGGGTCGGCATCGGACATACACCCAGACCGATCGACCAAGACACACTGGGTTCCGGATGCGTTATGCCACTCATTGAAAAAGGTAAAGACAGTAGCCCAATCGAAAATAGCCAAACGCAGTCATTGCGTGGCGGAGGATTCAGTGCATGTCTAAACCGATGCTAGAGGCGTTAGCCCCCACAAAAACCGTCCTCGTGGTGGAAGACGACCCGGTCAATTTACGTATTTTCAAAAAATCCTGAAACGGCGTGGGAATTTCACCCCGGTTCACTCCGAAAATGTGTTGGAAATTTTGGAGCTAGCCACGTCTGGCACGATCAATCTGGTCTTGATGGATGTGTCTCTGACCAATAGCCACTACAAAGATCGACCTGTGGATGGATTGTGGATTACGAAAACCCTGAAGAGCGATCCCCACACTCAAAATTTACCTGTAATTCTGGTGACAGCCAATGCGATGGTCGGCGATCGCGAGCGTTTTCTAGAGGAAAGCGGAGCCGATGACTATGTATCCAAACCAATTATCGATCAGAACCAATTTATTGAGCTGATTCGCCAATACCTCGCGACCTCTCCTGGGTTAGACTCAGAGCTAGACCCAGGGTCAAAACCTTGCTGATTCCCTCTGGCTAACCCTCCGATCCAAAGCCTGAACCCACAGGCTGAGACGATGCCGACGATCAAACCCGCTCTGTGGAAAAACGTATCCTAGCAACACCCCTCAAATACCCAGCTAATACATTTACTCGCTTGAATTTAGACGGAATACGGAACGCGCTATTTTAAGTTCAACGTCAGGATAGATTGATTCTCTGTCTCCCCCCCACCTTTCGCCGTAAGATAGGGTTAATTTGTAACGAAACATCAACTTTTCAAGTATTCCGTCCATGACAGATCGACTGATCCGCGCGACCGCTGCCGATGGTGGTATCCGTTGTGTTGGTGCTATTACGACTAACCTCGTCGAAGAGGCGCGATCGCGTCAAGGTCTATCCTACGTGGCGACCGCAGCGCTCGGTCGGACGATGACGGCGGGCTTGCTGTTTGTCTCGAGCATGAAGCGTGCAGAGTCGCGCGTGAATATTCGTCTAGATGGCGATGGCCCCCTCGGTCAAGTTCTGGCCGATGCGCGGCTCGATGGCACAGTACGCGGCTATGTCACCAATCCAACCATTGAGCTACCTCCCAATGCCCAGGGCAAGCTCGATGTGGGTGGCGCTGTGGGACAACATGGCTACGTCTACGTTGTGCGCGATGTGGGTTACGGTTTTCCCTATTCCAGTACTACCAGCCTGATTTCCGGCGAAGTGGGCGATGATCTGACCCATTACCTCGCGACCTCGGAGCAAACCCCGTCGGCGCTCCTGCTGGGTGTGTTCGTCGGTGCAGAGGGTGTGACCGCAGCGGGGGGTCTGCTGTTGCAAATTATGCCGAAAGCTGCGCGGGATGAATCACTGGTTTCCCTGCTTGAATCGCGGATTGCCTCACTTTCGGGTTTTACGCCGCTGCTTCAGTCCGGCAAGTCTCTCCCGACGATTTTTAATGATCTACTTGGCGATCTCGGGCTGAATATTTTTCCCGAAGTGCAAATGTTGCGCTTCAACTGTGAATGCTCGCACGATCGCATGATGGGAGCGCTCAAACTCTTGGGACGCGATGAGCTACTCGACATGATCAAAACCGATGGCGGCGCAGAAGCAACCTGTGAATTTTGCCGATCGGTATACAACGCGGATGTGAGCGATCTAACCCGGTTGGTTGATTCACTTGAAGGCGACGGTAGCAACGGTTAAGTGAGTTGAGGTGGTTCGTTTTGCTTGGCTATTCTATCCGGATGGCGGTCAGGCCAGACTACGGGACAGAAGGAGGAGGCGCACCAAAGGCAAAATTAAGGGTTAGCCACCAACGATCGTCTTCACGGTGAACCACGATCGCCCGGACAAACTCACGTAAATAAAACTGTCGTTCCACCTCGCTGAGGTCATACCAAAACTGCGGCAGTGACAACGTGGCTAAGGTTTCTTGTAAGTTGACTGGCGGAAGCTGTTGGCACTGTTGCTCTAGTTCAGCCATCTCAACGCGCAGGTTATACGATCGCAATGCCACCGTTGCCGCATCGAGAATACCCTCCGCTTCGAGCTGGGGTAACTGCTCGATGATTCGCTGGCGCTGCTCAATCTTCGCTTGTAATTCCACACGGATCGCCGTTGGCATCGCTGTCTGATTCGCCGCGATGCGGTCTAGCTCACGGGTTAAATCTTCACCAATTTGCTGAATCGTTGCGGTTAAGACCTCGATGTAGTTAAGAGAGCCGCATTTGGGCTGTTGCGGACAATTCGACGGATAAAGATAGGTATAGTCTGGCGCGATCGCGGGGCGGGATACTTCGATCGAATGATCCGGGTCAACCCGACGTTTTTTGCCTTTATAGGGTCGAGCGCTCGTGACCCGAAATCGACCTTGACAAACCGCGCAGGTCACGAGACCGGCCAGCGATCGCGGCGCACTCGCCGTACGCGGCGGCAGATGTTTATTCCGTCCCAACCGGCGATCGATCTGTGCCGCTTCCTCGCGTGAAATCAACGGCGCGTGCGTATTCTGAATAATCTCATCCTTGCCATCTTCGCGCTGATAGCGCAGATCGCCGCGATAGACCGGATTTGCCAACCAGCGCCGTGCCGTGGTGGTCGAGATCCGCTTACCGTATTGCCGATCGAGGAAACGCACCACATCACTCAACGAACCATACAAACTAAACCGCTCAAAAAAAGCACGGACGACCGGCGCAGCTTGCCGATCGATGGTGTAACGATCCTGGCCGCGTCGGTAACCGTAGGGAGCGCGTCCCGGCGGTGGATGCGCCAATTGACGCTGGCGAGCGTGACCGCGACGGATGCGATCGCCGTGACTGAGCGAATTGGCCGGATTGGCCGAATTATGTGGAGGTTCCGAAAAGCTCATGCGGGCGCGGCTACGTAGCGGGCAATCGATCTGAGATCGACGCGACTACTCGACAAACAGAGCACGATTGATCAGCGGCGATTCGGTTTCGTCAATAGCGCTCATTTCGTTGTCCGTGACGGAGTTCGGAGAAATCGGCGTATTTGCTCTTAAGCTTGGAACTGGGGTTGTGGCGACTTCAGGAGTGCGATGGTCGGGGCGAAGGTGACTCGAGAATGACACGGTGGCGACAAATAGGGCTGCGATCGCCGTACCACCCCAGGAAGACCACAGGCGGCGTTGATGCTGTTTGCGTTCCTGTGCGGCGGCGATCGTTCGAGTGGCCAGCTCTTCCGGGGAAACCGAGCTAACCGGTATGGGCATTCGCTTTAACTCGCGGCTGAGGCGGGCGAGTTGGCGGTAGTTGCGTTGGCTGTCGATGTTACCGGTGATGTCAGCTTCGACACGGGTGCGATCGGCGAAGGCGAGTTCATCATCGATCAGCGCTCCGATGTCAATCATCTCCGGGTCAGGGCGGCGACAATCGAAGTCAGAGACGTTATCCCAGTTGAGCGGTAGCTCAGTGTGAGGGTCGCGCGGGGAGGGGTTGGGGTTGTGTTGGCGATCGTGGGTCATGGTCAGAACAGTCCTCCGAAGAGAGATGACTGTAAAAGAGAAAGCACGGGTGAGTAATGAGCCGAAAACGCAATGCGGTAGGCGCTAGCTATCGAGATAGGGCTGGAGTTGCTCTTGCAGACGCGATCGAGCGCGAGCAATGCGTGATTTGACCGTTCCGAGGGATGCGCCGGTAATTTCGGCAATCTCCTCGTAGGACAGTCCTTCGATCTCGCGCAGGATGATCGTCGTGCGAAAGACTTCGGGCAGTTCGACGATCGCGGTGCGTAGCCGATCATAAAACTCCTGGGTCGCCAGTGCTTCATCGGGTCCCGGAGCATCGGCGGGTAAATCCCAATCGAGTTGACCGTCGCCGACCTTATAGGGTGCATCCAATGAAAGCGGCGGCTTGATGCGCTTCCGTTTTCGGAGTTCGTCATAGAACAGATTGGTTGCGATCCGACTGAGCCAGCCTTTAAATTTAGCCGGTTCATTCAGTCGATGCAAATTGCGATAAACCCGAATCCAGACCTCTTGAGCCAGGTCGGATCGATCGCCCCAATCCGGTGCGAGGTGGTAGAGCACCTTATCAACGTGGGACTGGTAACGGCGCAGTAGCTCCGTGAAGGCAGCTTTTTCCGGCTCAGTTCCGTCTTGACATCGGCGAATTAAATCACCGTCATCGAGACGGGCAGGCACAGGAGCTGAAGGCGGAGCTATGCCGATCGCCGTCCGAACTACCGAGAATGAGAGGGGGAGAGATTGAGTCATGAGCGGAATCGGTGCGCAAACCTACCACAGTTCAAAGGACGCCCATTGATCCTAAAAGTTCCGGTCGGAGAATGGGACAGTTTCGTGTCGGCTCACAAACTGTCACAAACCCATCCGGAACAGTTCTAGTTTGCGATGTTGTTGAACGCTCGTTTAGGCGATCCAGCTCTAGGCTGTCAAAACATAAAACCCGCTGGTCTCTTCACGCATATTGAGCAGTGAGTGTACCGACATTTTCTGCCAAATCGACCACGTGGCGATTCGCGACGATGCTCAATGCACGGGATGCAGGAATTGCGTCTAAACCAAATTCCGCACGATAGTCATTAACAAGGTTATGTAGCTTCTGTTCTTCGGAGTTAAACCCATCGCCCGTGGTGAAATTGTAAATATCGACGGCCATACTTGCCACTCACATTTAATTGAGAACTTCGGTGTAGTTATCTGGGACTAGCTCCCGATTTTTCGTAATTCTTAGCAACGAGAAGAGCCTGTTTCATGGCCTGACGATTGAGCCCACGGTGTTGATACATGGTTCTCGGCTCTCGAACAATGTGACAGAATAGAAAACCGATATTGACCAGGCGCGATCGCCTCGTTCGATTTGTCGTATAGTACTCACCCTGTCTCGATCGCCCCAGGAAGGAGCCAAACCCGTGGAAGCCCGTTACACCCCCGCCGACCTCGAAGCCAAATGGCAACAAGACTGGGTTAACCAGGGACTCGACAAAACCTCGACGGACACCAGCAAGCCGAAGTTTTACGCGCTGTCGATGTTTCCCTACCCGTCGGGCAATCTCCACATGGGTCACGTGCGGGTGTACACGATCGCCGATGCGATCGCGCGGCTGAAAAAAATGCAGGGCTATCGCGTGCTGAACCCGATGGGCTGGGATGCCTTCGGACTACCAGCGGAAAACGCAGCGATCGCGCGGGGTATTCATCCGGCGAAGTGGACGTATCAAAACATTGCCCAAATGCGCGATCAGTTGAAAAGCCTGGGGATTGGCTTTGACTGGGAGAAAGAAATTGCCACCTGTTCGCCGGATTATTACAAGTGGACACAGTGGGCGTTTTTGCAGTTTTTTGAAGCGGGTTTAGCCTATCAAAAAGAATCGGCGGTGAATTGGGACCCGATCGATCAAACGGTACTGGCGAATGAACAGGTGGATAGTGAGGGTAAATCCTGGCGATCGGGCGCAAAGGTTGAGCGTAAATTGCTGCGTCAGTGGTTTTTGAAAATCACCGATTATGCTGATCAGTTGCTCGATGATCTCGACCAGCTCGACGGTTGGCCGGAGCGCGTCAAGCTAATGCAGGCGAACTGGATTGGCCGATCAACGGGTGCATATTTAGAATTTCCGATCGTCGGCTCGGAGGAAACCATCGGCGTTTTCACCACCCGCCCCGACACCGCCTATGGGGTCACTTACGTTGTCCTCGCTCCAGAACATCCCCTCACTGCGAAAGTGACCACCGCCGATCGCCGCGAAGCCGTCGAAGCGTTTGTAACAGAAGTCGGCGAACAGAGCGAAATTGATCGAACCGCTGAGGACAAACCCAAACGCGGTATCCCCACCGGAGGTATGGCGGTCAATCCGTTTAACGGTGAGGAAATTCCGATTTTAATTGCCGATTACGTCCTCTACGAGTACGGAACCGGCGCAGTGATGGGTGTCCCGGCACACGATACACGCGATTTCAAGTTTGCCCAAGAAAATGGCTTGCCGATTAAGGTCGTGATCGTGGAAGACGAGGCGATCGACGGCTACGAGTTAACAGAAGCTTTCACCGAGCCGGGAATTTTGGTCAATTCGGCCAACTTTAACGGCATGAATTCCGAAAAAGCAAAACAGGCCATTATTAACTACGCCGAAGACGAAGGCTACGGCAAGGCTCGCGTCCAGTACCGCCTGCGCGATTGGCTGATCTCGCGTCAGCGTTACTGGGGTGCGCCGATCCCGATCGTTCACTGCGGCGACTGTGGCGCGGTTCCGGTTCCCGCCGATCAGTTGCCGGTGGAGTTGCCCGAGGATGTGGAATTTTCCGGTAAAGGTTCGCCGTTAGCACAGCTTGAAAGCTGGGTGAACGTGCCGTGTCCGCAGTGTGGCAAACCGGCAAAACGCGAAACCGACACGATGGACACATTTATCGATTCGTCCTGGTATTTCCTGCGTTACCCCGACGCCACCAACGAAAACGCGATTTTCGATCTCGATACGATTAACGATTGGATGCCGGTCGATCAATACGTTGGCGGCATTGAACATGCCATTTTGCACCTGCTCTATTCACGCTTTTTTACGAAAGTGTTGCGCGATCGCCTCGGCCTCAAATTCGACGAACCATTTACGCGCCTGCTAACCCAGGGGATGGTACAGGGCAAAACCTACAAAAATCCCCGCACCGGCAAATACGTCCCCGCACCAGAGATCGCCGACCTTAGTGAGCCGATCGATCCCGAAACGGGCGAGGCGTTGGAGGTGTTTTACGAAAAAATGTCCAAGTCCAAGCTGAACGGGGTTGATCCGTTGCAGGTGTTGGAAAATACGGGGCAGATACGGCTCGGATGTTTGTTCTATTCAAAGCACCACCGGAAAAAGATCTCGAATGGGACGATTCCGATGTGGAGGGACAGTATCGTTTCTTGGGTCGTGTTTGGCGTCTGGTGACGGGTTTCCTAGAAACTGAGACGATCGCGGCGGGCGAGCTATCCAAAGCGGAAAAGGATGTGCGTCGCGCGGTGCATACGGCGATCGCGGAGGTCTCCGACGATATGCAAGGTGAGTATCAGTTCAACACCGCCATTTCAGAACTGATGAAGCTGAGTAATGCGCTCACCGATGCGGATTGCATCACGTCGCCGGTCTACCGTGAGGGGATCGAAACCCTCGTCAAGCTCTTGGCTCCCTTTGCGCCGCATCTGGCCGATGAGTTGTGGCAGCAGTTGGGCAACTCTGTGTCAGTGCATTTGGCCTCCTGGCCGATCGTTGATCCGTCAGCATTGGTGGTGGATGAAATCACACTGGTGATCCAGGTGAATGGTAAATTCCGGGGTAAGTTGCAGGCTCCAGCGAGTGCGGACAAGGCGGAGTTGGAGCGGCTGGCGTTGGCGTCGGAGGTGGCGCAGAAACACCTGGAGGGTAAGGAGATTCGCAAGACGATCATCGTTCCGCAAAAGTTGGTTAACTTCGTCGTAGCGGGTTAAGTCCGGGTTGCAATAATCACCTTGTCTAACGTTGAAATGGTCGGCGGGTGGGCGATGTCTACCCTACGGGCTGTGCATTTATAGTTTCTCGCGCTGTCATTAGGACAGAATGCGGTTTTCACGTAGCGCAAGCTTCTAGCTTGCTCTAGGACAAGCAGGATGCTTGTGTTACGTTTGTCCTAAGCGATCTGCGTGAAACTATAGAATGCCGATTACCCGATCGGCCATTGACCTGGATTCACCGCATAGAGATACTCACACCCTGATCGCGACGAACCCCGACGATACATCGCCTCCTGCGGTAAACCCCAACCCAGTAGCAGAACCACCTGCAAAAAATGATCGCCCTCCGATAGCCAAATATCCGCCCATTCCGCCCGCCGCTCGATCGCCCATACCGCCTCACGATCGAGCCGTTCGTACTGCTTGCCACCCTGCAACCCGAAAAATAAATCCATCCCCTCCACGACATCAACCCAAAACTGCACCACCTCATCCTTCGATCGCCCTAAAACCGTCAAATCCGACCCCAGCGCGATCAAATGATCATGCACACGCGGCAAGCGTAACCGCCGATCGCCCACGATTAACTCACCCCACACCAAGCCCGACACCTGATGCTCGCGCTGATATCCATGCACCTGCTCGCGAAAATCCTGAAACGCCGCAAACTTCTGCATCGCTGACGGATCAAGCCAGCGATCAACTGCCGCGTTACCAATGAACGGTGACGCCCTGAGATTGAGCCGATCGCCACGCAAACACGCCTCACGTTCCGTCGCGAGAATCTCGATTAAATCTTGAGTTGAATACAAGTCAGGCATGACCGCTCCCGCCACACTGTCCATAACGTGCCGATTGCAGGCCAATTACAGGCTGCTCGCACGCCAATCGACCCTAACCATAAACGGTCTCAGGATGTCTTGTCCCGTCTAGGGATGAATTTGGCTGAGAATCACCCGCAGGCGATCGTAATCATCTTTGAGCAATAGCCCCAGGGTGCGACCCGCTTGGACTAACCAATCGCGATCGGCCTGACGAATGCGATAGATTTCGCGAATTGCCGCCGCCGTCAACGCTTCAACCGGCGCACCATTCACCTGAAGCAACGTACGTAAAAAATCAAACCCTTCGCTGAAGCGTTGCACCTCATCCGGCGCACAGTAGTACACCGCTTGGTGAATTTGCGGGGGACGCGGTGGCAAATATTGATACATTTTGCCGGGGCTACCGTTGGCATTGGTGGCCTCAAAACCGACGATCGCCGCGCGAAACTCGGTCTTTAACATGGCGAAAATTTGCGGCTGATCCTCACGGAGTTGGGCGATCGACAGACCCAGCGCTTGGGCGCGATGGACGGAATCAATCGGCGCGGTGGTCGCATGGTAGACCACCGCATAAACCTGATTGCCCGTTTCCTCATCGCGCGATCGCACCCAACTGCCAAACGCGGGCATCGGCGGAAACGACAAATCCTCCGGTTCGAGGCACTGCGCTAAAAATTCCGTCGTCGAAGTCTCGATCGCCTCGGCAAACTGTGCCGGATCACGATCGCTTCGATCAAATAGCGGCAACTGTAAACGCATAGCATCGCTGGGATTGAATGAACGCGGCATGAACGCGGATTGATCGTTTCCGATGCGCGTTGCTTAACCGCGTCCCGCTTTCGCGTCGATCGCTTCAATTTCCGAGAGCAGGAAGGTGACGGAGTGATCCCAGTTGCCGCCCTCAAATAGAACCGCAGCTTTACCGTCGGATACGCGCTGGACGAGTCCGCTAAATTGGTAGTAGGTATCGTCAGGATTGATGACTTTAACAGCCGAACCGGGCAGAATCATGGCGTTACAGGGGGATAGCGTCAGTGAGTAAAGCGTGAATCGTAATGCTTGATCGCGATCGGGCGTGAGCGGATTGAGCCTAGCTCATCGACCCGCGCGATCGCTGCATTTCATTATGCAGGGTAACGCAGCGAACCGGGTGACTCAACTGGAATCGAGCCAAATTCAATTCAAACATTCAATTCAAATAGTCAGCTTGATCAGCTTGAACGTTCAAATCCCCTTAAAGCCGACTTCCAGATCCAGCTCTTTCACAGGGTTGACCACTGGCGGTCGCGATCGCCGTTGGACATCGATTTGATTGCAAATAATCCCGATCACAATCACAGCGCCGCCGATATATTGCGCCATACTCGGTCGATCACCCAAGAGGATAAAGGCGGCGAGGACTCCGGCGATCGGGCTAAAGGAGCTAGCTAGAGAAACCTCGGCTGTGACTGACGTTTTCAGGCCGGTAAACCAGCAAAGCTGACCACCCACCACGATCACCCCGCCATAGACCACCATCCATTGCCAGAGAAACGGTGACCCCACATCGATAAAATGTTCTGGCGTGTAGAAGCTCATCACCACCACGAAAAAGACCACCGTACCGATCGCCGTTCGTATGATCGAAAATATACCGATCGGTACATTTTTGAGCGCTTGGCGGCTAAACAAGGTCGAAATCGCCAGGGCGATCGCTCCGACCAACGCGAACACTTCGCCTCGCCCGATCGCTAACCCGCCCGCCTGCATCATCTCGCCCCCCGGCGTTTGCAACAGCACCGTCAGCGCGACCCCGACAAACGAAAGCGCCGACCCGATCAGGGTCAACCGTCCCACCTGATCGCCCATAAACACGATCGCCAATGCCAACGACAGCGGCGGCTCGATCCGTCCGAGTAACACCACGTTGTTGACCGTTGTTAGGTCGAGCGCCATGAAGATCAGTGATGGAGCCAGCGCCCCTGAGAGCAGCGAGATGATGATTAAACTCCCCCAATCGGTTGCGGTGAGTTTGGCGATCGCTGTGCGGGTGAATTGCGATCGATAGACCAGCGAGAGGACGATCAGGGCAATGAGGTTGCCGACGAAGAGGACGTTACAGAATGAGATCGGGTTGCGTCCGTCGATCGGGTGTTCGGCTCCCAGTTCGGTCAGGATGCGGACGATCGCATTCGAGGCGGCGAAGATGACGACAGCAACGAGCAGATAGGCACGGCCAGGGATGCGATCGCGCCATAGGGACAACTTGGAAAACATGACGGATAGGTAGCGTCAAGCGTAGGGAGGATTTCGCCTAGCCTAACCTGAGTTCGAGTTTCGCCCGTAGAGGTTTCCTCAGTATCGTGGAGACCTACGCTAAGATTTCGTCAACAGGACTGACGCAAAACAGCGCAACTTGTAGGGGCGTCATGGAAATGCGCCCACAGTATTGCTGACTCTAGCCGAGCGGTGCGTAAGTCCTGGGATCAGTACTGTGTTCACGCTGATAACCAGAGGAAAAGTCAATCCATGAGTGCATTTCGGGTTGGAGTTGCGGGGCCGGTGGGATCGGGGAAAACGGCGCTGTTGGAGTCGTTGTGTAAGGCGCTGCGCGATCGCTATCGGATCGGCGTTGTAACGAACGATATTTATACCCAGGAAGACGCGCAATTTTTGGTGCGGGCGGCGGCACTCGATCGCGATCGGATCATCGGCGTGGAAACCGGCGGCTGTCCCCACACGGCAATCCGCGAAGATGCCTCGATTAACCTGGTGGCGATCCGTGAACTCGAACAGCGGCTCAATCCGCTCGATCTGATTTTTGTCGAAAGCGGTGGCGACAATCTCGCAGCGACCTTTAGCCCGGAACTGGTAGACCTGACGATTTATACGATCGACGTGGCTGCTGGTGACAAAATCCCGCGTAAAGGTGGCCCCGGTATCACGAAATCGGATTTACTGGTGATTAACAAAATTGACCTCGCGCCGATGGTGGGCGCAAGCCTAGAGGTGATGGAGCGCGACACGCTGACAATGCGCGGCGAAAAACCGTTTGTGTTTACAAACCTGAAAACCGGCGAAGGACTCGATCGCATCATCGAGTTCATCGAATACCACCAGCCACCGCAGTCACAGATCGCAACGCCTTCCGCCACCGCCTAACTAACCGTTAAAACCCAAGCTCAAACTGCCAGCGCTTGAGTGTACCCACATCACCGATGGCACGATCGACCACCCGCAGCGTCCAAATCCCCTCGCCGCTGCGACCGTGAAATTGGAGAAGGGCGGGAGTCGTTGCCTCGGTATAAATGCATTTGATCTGGGTTGTGCTGCCGAGGGTGCGGCCTTGGAGTTGAATCGTCGTGCGATCGGGTGCAATCAAAAACAGTTCGAGATCATGGGGAAACCCATGCTCTAGTTCGATCGTGATCTCCATATCTAGGATCGGACGTGTTTCCAATACACGGATCGGGCTACTGACACCACCCGGTTTATCATCCGGGATGGTCATCGGGCGATCGTTCGTGCCGCGTATCCGCTTACCGGTACTTTGAGGCACGCTTTGTAGCATTTGCTTCGCCATGCGGACGGCTTCCCCAGCATTCACTTTGCCATAGCCAAACCACAGCGAATGCCCGTTTTTGTCATAGGTTCCGTAGCGCAAGCCAAGCTGTGGGTCGGGGTTGGGGTCTTCGATTTTGTCAGCGCTGTCTTGCAAGATTTGCTTCACCTGGGCAGCGGTAAGATTGGGGTTGACGGACAACACCAGCGCTGCGACTCCGGCCACCACTGGGCAAGCGCTGGAGGTTCCGCCAAAGGTTTCGGTAAAGGCGCTGGGGGAGTAGCCCGCTGCTCCGAGGCGATCGGTGGTAAACACACCCAAACCGGGTAAGCTGGCTTGGATTTTGGGTGCGGTGTAGAGATAGCCATCCTGGGGAAACCACATTCCGGGTGGGGCGTTATTGCTGGGCGCACAGACGGAGATATGTTTACCCCAATTGCTGTAGGCGGCTTTGCGGTTGAGGCTCGTCGAGGCGGAGACGACGATCGCGTCGGGATGGGTGGCGTAGCCCGCGAGCCACTGGGTTGGCCCCGAAAGCGTACCTTTGGTCCAGCCCTGCTCATCGATCGTGCCTTGGGTGGGTCGGTTAGCATTGCCCGCCGCAAAGACGACGACACAGCCTTTACCATTGCGCCCCTGACGTGCCGCGCGACCGATCGCCGCCTGCTGCCGCATCGACAGGGGAAACGACACCGCACTCGCGCCCCAGCTACAGGAAATCACCGCCGCCCCTTGGGTGATTGCCCAGTTAAACAGATCCTCGATCGAAACATCATCCAGATAGCCCGTTGTCCGAATCGGCATCATCGCGCAACCGGGCGCTACACCCACGACGCCATCGCCAGTTTCTTCCGCCAGACAGACCCCAGCGCAGGCTGTGCCGTGGTTGTCACTCTCCGCTTCTGGCAAAGGCAAAAAGTCACGACCGGCCAAATCCTGGGGCGCGACGATCTTGCCCATGCCCTGAAAGTCGGGATGATCGAGATCGATCGAGTCATCGGCAATCGCAACCACGATCGAGCGATCGCCGCGCGTCACATTCCAGGCGGTTTCAATGTTGATGTGCGATCCCTCCGCGAGCTGGGAACCGCCCGAATTTTGGAGATACCACTGGCGCGAATAGAGTGAATCGCTCGGGCGATAGTTGGGAGTTGAGCGGATCACAACGTTGGCTTCAACATTGACGACCTCGGGCAGGGTCGCGATCGCATTCGCCAGCTTAATCGGGTTGGCCTTCGCCTCAGAGGTCAGCCGATAGACAAACGCATCCGGCAAACCGATGATCGGTGTAACGAACTCAATCGCAAAGGCAGTGGCGAGAGCTTGACGGCGATCCGGGTCTAGATTGGGCTGAAACAGGATCGATAGCTCATCCGCGAGATACACCAGAGACCCCGCCGACTCGGCGATCGTGTACACATGGCTAACAAACGCCACCCCCGGCAATCCCCGCGCCGCCGCCATCGCCTGATCGAGATCCTGGGTCGCGGCAAATTCGAGCAGCTTCAGGGATTGATCTGAGCCGATCGCAACCTCACCACAGTAGGTCGCCAAACTCGCCGCCGTGGAACTATCGACGATCGCCGCGATCGTCATTGCCTCATCCGCCGCTTGATCCAGACGCAACGAAAACCGATCCGCATGTTTCACCAGAGGCAGCACCTCGCCACCCCGATGGAGGTCGATAATGGCGGATGATCGTGCCGAATTTTGATTGGGGTTGGACGGATCAGTCGAGTCCGAGGCGGGAAATGGCGTCATAATCTCGCAGGAAACAAGGGGCAGTCAGCAGGAAATCAACAGGAAAACAGCGGGCGAACAGCGGGCGAACGGCTCGGCAAAGGACAGAATTTGAACTGGACAAGACACCACGAATCAGGCGTCAGTGAGGTGTTAATATACGCCTTGACTTCTAGGGCAGATTACCGTGAGCCATCAATCCGTTACCGGGTCTCTTTGATAATAGCGAAGCGTCCGCCGCGACGTACCGCCACACCAAGCGGCTACGGAGTGTTTCCCTGCCCCACCTTTGCCCGAAACCGGTCACGAGGCGGAACTCTTCACCACAGCGGATCGGCCATCGTGTCCCTCTGCGGCGTGATGACTCCCCATCATCGCAACCCGGAAGCGGTCTTCCCTGGCCTGTTCGTTCCATCCCCACCCTCCCACGCGACGCCGTTACCCATGACCGTTCACTTTCCTCATTGTTTGACACAATACACCACCGGGCTGGCGGCCATGATCGCAGTCACGGCCTTGGGGTTCACCATGCCGACGATCGCCAGCGCCCAAACTGGCGACACTCCGGCTGTCCCTGAAACAACGGATACAGAAATCGTTCCGCTCAACCCGCTCGATCTCCGTCCCCTGGTTCGCGATAGCACCCTCAGTATCCCCGGACTGGAACGGGCGATCGCCCAAGCCGACACAGAAATCGCCGCCGAAGACTACGACGCCGCCTACGACACCTTGATCGCCGCGCGTGAAACCAGCAACGCCCTTGCCGGTCACTACCAAAGACTATCGGGTCAATTTTCCGGCATCGACAACCGCATCTACGAAGCCCACCGTAGCCGAGCCTTAGCCGCTGCACAAATGCGCGATGCGGCCACCTACCGCCTCGCTTTTGTACACCAAGCCCGAGGCCAAGCGGAACTCGCCGTTCCGCTCTTGCTACAGGTTCTCGCTTCCCAAAGCCCCACCCGAGAGCTAGGTCGCGACTCCTACAACTTGCTATACGACCTCGGGTTCGTAACTTTGCCTTACACGCCAGAGGTGGCGAACACGGCAGATGAAGCCACGGATGAGGCCACGGACGAGACGAATGCCAGCGCCAACGAAACGGATGATCTAGCAACAGATGAGCCGGTGATTCGTCCCCTCGAAGGTGGCATTCTCTCAACCAGCGGCCTCAGTCGCCTGATGCTTGATGCCGATACAGCGGTCAGCCTGGGAGATAATCGCGGCGCGATCGCCAAGCTCCAAGAGGCGCAGTCAACTCGCCAACGAGCTATCCGGGTTTTATCAACAGCTCACCGCGAGCTTTTCCGGCATC
>JAAUPN010000310.1 GCA_012033105.1 Coleofasciculaceae cyanobacterium RL_1_1 | reverse complement strand
ACTGATACCTGTCCCGGTTTACCTTTTTTCGATCCCGACTCGCGTATGGCTGCTTCATCCCCGCCCCCCACTTCCGATCTCCACGTCATCCGAACCCCCGCCAAATCTCGCGCTGGGTTGGCCCGCTTGTACTCTTGGGGCCGTCGGGTCTATGGCTGCTGCTGCTGCTCGTCTTGCCCGTTCTGGTCATCTTCGAGTTAAGCCTTGTCCCCAATATTCGACCTGGCGATGTGGTCAACCCGTCCGGGCTCTCGAACTATTGGCTCGCTTTCAATCCGATTAACCTGAATGTCATCGTGCGATCGGTTGGATTGGCCGTCAGTACCACCCTGCTCTGTCTGGTGCTGGGGTTTCCGGTCGCCTACTGGATCGCCATCCTAGCGCCCGCTCGGCGTCGTAACCTGCTGCTGCTCGGGTTTATTCTGCCCCTCTGGACATCGTCACTGCTCCGCACCTATGCCTGGATTACGATTCTGCGACCAACCGGCGTCCTAAACAGCGTGCTGGGCAGTATCGGCCTCCCACCCCTCGAAATCCTCAATACAACCACCGCCGTCACGATCGGCATGAGCTACAGCTTCTTGCCTTACATGGTGCTGATTCTCTACTCCTCCCTCGAAAAGCTCGACACCAGCCTGCTGGAAGCCTCCGCCGACCTTGGAGCCGCCCCCCTGCAAACCTTCTGGAAAATCACCGTACCCCAAGCCCTCCCTGGGATTGCCGCCGGTTCGTTGCTCGTCTTCATCTCCAGCCTCGGGGATTTCATCGATCCCGAACTGCTGGGCGGTGCGTCCAGTATGACCGCCGCCCGGTTAATTTATAACCAGTTTCTCGGACAAACCCAGAACTGGGGCTTCGGGTCAGCCTTGAGTATGATTTTGATCTTGGCGGTCAGCCTTGCGATCGCCCTGCTGTTGAAATATGGCGATCGCGACGCACATCGCTAGCCCCGACCAGAATTAACTGGCAGAATCTTGCCCGATGGGCTATCGGATGCCCGTCTCTTCTCTTCCGGCCACGCCCCCATGACCTCACCCGATTCTCCCACTCCGCCGCTACCGTCGCCTCCCGAACCCGCTTCTGATCACGCCGACCTTCTCCCTGATGAATCGATCGCTATGGCACGTCCTTTCAAGCTGAATTTATCCTGGCAGTCGATCTTTACGATCGCGATGTTCGCCTTCATGTACCTGCCGATCCTGGTGCTGACGGTCTACAGCCTGAATGAGTCTCCCTACAGTGCGAACTGGGAAGGGTTTACGCTGGAGTGGTACGAGCGCTTGCTACAGGATCGGCGCGTGTTTTTGCCCTGCGCAATAGCTTGACGGTGGCCTCGTGTTCGGTTTTGATTTCGGCGGTGTTGGGAACGCTGATGGCGGTGGGGTTGGCGCGGTATCGCTTTCCCGGCAAGCGGTTGTTTTTGGGGGTTTCGTATTTGCCGCTGATTGTGCCGGATATCGCGATCGCGGTGGCGACACTGGTATTTTTGGCGGCGGTGGGTTTTCCGTTGAGCCTCTGGACGATCATTGCGGCTCACGTGGTCTTTTGTTTGGCGTATATTGCGATCGTAGTTTCGACCCGTTTAGCTGATCTCGATCGCAACCTCGAAGAAGCGGCTCTCGATCTGGGTGCAACCCCGATTCAAGCGTTCATGCAGGTCTTATTGCCGCAGCTCACGCCGGGGATTATTTCCGGCTGTTTGCTCGCCTTTGTCTTGAGTATGGATGACTTTTTGATTGCGAGTTTTACAGCAGGGGCAGGTGCCACGACCCTACCGATGGAAATTTTCAGTCGCATTCGGACGGGTGTTCGCCCAGATATCAACGCTCTGAGTGTTATCTTGATCTCAGCCTCGGCGCTACTGGCGTTTGTGGCGGAATATTTGCGCTACAAAAGTGAAGCCAAGCCGCAATAGCTTGTTCGGATCGCGTTCGTGCCGGGTTCGCGTTAGGCTGGTTTCACCTCCGTGTCAGATTTGCGATCGCAGCAGCGAGGCGGGCGATTCAAGACTCTGGATACATTCTGAAGTTTCCTGAAAAATCCCTGGCCTCGCGGTACTTTGTCTGGTATGGTCGTTGTCCAAATTAGATTGTCGTACCTGAGCTAACGAGTTGCAGTATTGTGGCCTGGACAACAGCACTGCGAAAGGAAAATCGTTCACGGCGAAAGCGTTAGCGACTCACAGAATTTACGGATTTAATCCGGATTAAATGCGAATTAAAGCGTGATGCCATGACCGTGAAACCTCACGAATTGCGATCGCTTTCGGTGTTTGATCTGTATCAAAATTCTAGTCCTCGCGAAGACTGTAGGTCTTCGCAATTTTTGTATAACCTAATTTTTTTGAAGCGAATTTATCTCCAAGTTTATGAACCACACTGATCGCCAATACTCGCGCCTCATCCAATTTTTGCGGCAAGACCTCGAACTGTCGCCCGATTCGATCGCGGTCGCCCAACGTCACCACAAGCTCGATCGCGGCCCTCTGCCCATGATTCTGCTCAAGTATGGCCTGATTGATCTCGATCAACTTGACTCCATCTACGACTGGCTGGAACGAACCTAAGGCGATCGCAACGATCGACGATCGCAGCTCAAACCGAGCCTAGCGGGTCAACCCTAGACCGGTTCTGCGCCTGAAAACATCGCTCTCTCAAGCCCCCAAGCCCATGAGTCTGTTGACCCTCCAGCGCGTCAAAATTTGCGGCATTACCAACCCAGACCAGGGACAGGCGATCGCCCGTAGCGGCGCGACCGCCCTCGGGTTTATTGCCGTGCCTGCTTCGCCTCGCTTCATTCCCATCGATCGCATGGCCGGGATTACGGCAGCCGTGCGTCAACTCGAACCGGAGATACAGCGCTCGATCGACTACATTGGCGTCTTTGCGAACACCGACATCGAGACCATCATCGCGACAGTCTCCGCCGGTGGTCTCACGGGCGTCCAACTGCATGGCAACGAGACGCCGGACGACTGCCACATGTTACGGGCGGCGCTGCCAAACATTGAGCTAATCAAAGCCTTTCGGATTCGTGATCGCGCCGACTTAACGTCCAGTGCGCCCACCGCATTGCCCGCCTATACTTCCGTGGTCGATACCCTGCTGCTCGATGCCTACCATCCCGAACAGCTCGGCGGTACGGGGCATACGCTCGACTGGGCAGCGCTGGCCGCCTTTACGCCCGATCGCCCGTGGTTCCTCGCGGGAGGACTCAATCCCGCCAATGTCGGCGAGGCGCTGACTCGGCTGCATCCCACCGGCATTGATTTATCGAGTGGGGTCGAGCGATCGCCGGGTGATAAGGATTTACAGCAAGTCGAGCGGCTCTTTCAGGCGCTACGCTGATCCGTTGCGGGATGAGCGATTTTAGGTTGGCGACGACAGCCGCTAGACTAAAGCCGAAGCTCCGCCCCGCAGAGTCCTATCCTTCTTTGTCCTGTCGATGCAAAATACTCGTCTTAACCGGATTGTTGATACAGCGGCGAACCAAGTGCAGCGCTGGTTACGCAACCCCTGGCGGCGTATTTCGCTGTTCATTATTTCGTTGTTGTTGGGTTTTTTTGCTGGGACTGCGGTGTCAACGATCGCGGGACAGCAAGCACGGCTCGATATTACGATCGGCGCAATCTTGCTGCTCGGCACAGAGGCGGTCACTCGGCTGGCCTACTCAAAACGCTCGATCGCGAAAACCCTGTGGGTGGGGTTGTTGAATTCATTTCGGTTGGGCTTTATGTACAGCATGTATATAGAAGCTTTAAAACTGGGGTCGTAAGTCCGTACATCCTCAAAAACTTTTGGGTTTGAAACCCCATCCTTTTGTCCGAACGATCACGCGAGCAACGATAAGCCTAAAAGACGTGAGTTCGGGATAAGAAATCTTTGCATTCAGGGCTTTTCCCTCTCCCTAAATCCCTCTCCCAGAGCGGGAGAGGGACTTTGAGCTATAA
>JAAUPN010000127.1 GCA_012033105.1 Coleofasciculaceae cyanobacterium RL_1_1 | reverse complement strand
CACGAAGATTTTAGGTTTGAAAAAGACGAAATCTCGAAGGCTGAGCGGAGTCGAAGCCTGGGTGTTACCGCGAAAAGCGATCGCACTTCGACTCCGCTCAGTGCTCGAATCCCGGCCTTTTCGATTCATGCAAGAGGTCTAGTGATCGTGAATGGGACGATCGCGAAAACTGATCGAAAATTGCATGATTTCGAGCTGATAGCACTCAAGAAAAAGCCTTTTAAGGTCACAAACTAGCCTGGAAGCCTTGCCATCACAGGGTAGCTTGATGGATATTGGCACTTTTGTATCATGGTTTCAACGTCAATATTTTTATGGATGTGAGAGAGAGATCGCATGTCTCAACAATTATTCGACGACGAGCCGAACCAATCGCCCCTAGAACCCACTCCCCGATCGCCTTCCACGATATCCACGAATTGCGATCCTCTCTCAACCTCAAAACCGATTCATCGAAAATCCCGTCGTCAACGGTCATCCATGTCCGCTCAACCTTCACGATCGCGACCCTCCTCCTATAACACGACCAACCTCAGCGCTTCGATCGCGGGACAACAGGCGATCGCGATCGCCCTACGCGAGGCGAATGAAGCCGATATTGTGGCTCTCGCCAGCCAATTTTTTTACAAAAACCATGGTCAACCCGTCGTGGAAAAACTCGCCTCTGGCTGCTCGATCGCCACCTTCCGCCGGTTCCGCCGTGGCAAACGGGTTCGCTGTTTCGTGGAGTATTGTCAAGCACTAGAGCTTGACCCCACAAAGATTTGCGAGGAAACGACTCCCCCTCCGTTATTGCCCGAGTTGTCGGGTCACAACCTCAATCGGGTCACCGCACCAAAGCATACGGTGTGTCTAGGGCGTGAACGAGAACTGAGCCAGATTGAAAGCATCCTGCGATCGGGATGTACGCGGCTTTATTTACGGGGAGCGAGAGGCGTCGGTAAAACCGTTCTCGCTGACGAAATTGCGAATACCTTAGCATTGCACCTCGCGATTCCACGACGCATCACGATCGCCCTCAAGCCCTACGACAGCCTCGGGTCACGTCAAATTCCCCGATGGCGAGCCCAGCGATCGATTGATTGCATCGAACGTGAATTAGCCCGTGCCTGCTCCCCGGCGATCGGCCAGGAGACGATCCAGCTTCCGCGCGATGTTTTATTTACGCGCCTAGCCAAGCAACCCACATTGCTGGTGATTGACGATCTCGACAGTGCGGACGATCTTGAGGCAGTCCTGAGTCTGATTTATGGTCTGCCGTCGAGTGTACAAATCGTCGTCACAGGATCGACTCCCCTGCCGATCGAGCGAGTGATGATCATTGAACCCCTCACGCAGTCTGCGATCGTCCAACTCATCGATCGCTGCTGTGCCGATCGACAATTGACGATTGCAGCGCAGTGTATCGGCAATTGGCGTACAGTACGGTTAACACGCGGCTTTCCCGCCGTCCATTATTAAAGCCGTCGCCCTACTCGCCGAGTCCGATCACTTCCAACGTCTATCCATTCTTCGTCTACGTGATGATTGCCTGATGAGCTACATTCAGCTCGGTTTCGATCTCCTCGACTCCGATGCCCGCACTGTCGCCGCCACCCTCAGTCTGTTTTCACAACCGATCGCCCTCACGGCACTCGGCGAAATCACAGCGATTCCAGCGGATCGCTTAACGGCGATCGTCACCCGTCTACACGACCTCAACCTCGCCAGTTACAACCCAACCCAAAACACCTGCCACGCTTCCCGGCTCGAACGCGATTACTTCGCTCAGGCACTGCAAACACACCCCGATCACGACACCATTCATCAGCGCTGGCTCGATCGCTACAGCCGCATCGCCGCCAGCCTGACACCAGATGACTGGAAAATCTGGCAGGACTACACCTCGATCGATTGCGAATGGGAAAACTGGTTGGTAGCACTGGAATGGTGCGTTACCCATCAACACTACGATCGTGCCTGCGAACTCTGGGCCGGATTGCGAGGCTACACCAACCTACGGGGCTACTGGCAAGAGCGATTGCGCTGGCTCGACTGGGCGATCGCCGCTGCGGAAGCTCGCCAGGATTACCTAGCTCAGGCAAAATTCTGGCGCGATCGTGCCTGGACGCTTGCCCTCAGCGAAGATCGCACTCAGCGCCAGCAAGCCGAAGACTGCTTTCAACAGGCCATCACCCTGGCACAGCACGCACGGGAAGTGGAACGTTTCCAAGGCTCCAGCCAAGGCTCCAGCCAAGCCTCCAGCACTCAGAAAAACACCGATCAGATGTGGCAAGAGTTTCGCTCTGAGCTAGCCCTAGAACAGGCCGTACTTTGCCTAGAAAATGGCAATCTCGAAGCCGCACAAACGTGGATTACTCGCGAACGCACTCACCTCAATCGCCTGCTCGATCGCGATGATCCCGCCAAATCCCCCGCCCAGTGGCGACGCCAAAGCCTACGTGCCGACTACTACGAGGCCGAAATTTTCTTTAATCGTGGTGACTATCCTCGTGCCCGTGATGCCTACAGCCGAGTTCTCAAGCGTGCTCGTAGCCTCGGTTGGACTCAGCTTTGCGCCTATGCGACCAACTGGCTCGCCGACATCGCTCTCTGTGAACACAGCTACGAAGCGGCTGAAACTTGGCTGAAGCAAACCCACTACTATCTTGCGGGACAACAGGATTCGCGCTCCTTGGGGTTCTATCACCAATCCCTAGCACGCGCCTATGCGGGACGCGATCGCCACGCAGAAGCTAACCATTCCGCGCGACATGCCGCCAATGCGTTCGCCCAAGTGGGTCTACTTGATCGGGCGCGAGCCCTCTTGGAAGAATTTAAGTTGGCATAAAGGTTGACGGTTTTAGTTGGGCTTGGTTTTGGTTGGACTGAATCGTGAGAGTCCTCGGCCACAGGCTCCGTATTGCCAGACGCTGAAACCTGGCGAATGCATAAAGTTCGCCGATGCGATCGCCCCACGATCGCACGATAAATCAAGCTGGAAATGATGCTGAAACAGTTGTAGCGTTTCTGCATAGAAGGTGGCGCGATCTGGCGAGGTTTGTGGGGGTCTGGGGGGTGTGGGGAGTTAAAGCCGGAGTGCCAAACGGCTGATGGTCAATGAATTGACCAAAGAGGGCGAGACAGTCGCGGCGATAGCGTTGAGTGTCAAGAATATGCACGTGCCACACCTGGTCTAACATCGGCGTCGGTACAAGTGGACGATCGGGGTAAAGGCTCATGAGACAAAGAAAGCGGCAATACTGCTCGATCGCGATCGTCCAATTTTTTCGTTTCCATAGCTCGGCAGAAATTGGATCAGCTCGGCCAGACCAAGCGCCGTGCAGCGCTGATGAAATCCCTGAATTCGATCGCGAAGCTCCGGAGTATTCGGCAACAGTTGGAATGGCTGCGATCGCACTGGGATCGCGATCGGCTGCACTCTCTGGTGTACCGAATGGGGAAAGGCCGACGGGGAATACGTGGAAACTTTGGCTGGAATCATCCGTAAATCTCATGTATGACGCTATGGATTTATCGGCGGATAGGAATGATTTCTTCAGGAATAGATCAATAAAGTGCGATGCAATCGGGATTTTGTGGGGATTTTGTGGGGATTCGATCCAGGCCAGCGGGGCGATCGCGTCGTTAAACCGGATCGAGATCACACACTTTTGTAGATTTGCGTCTACCTCCACACTCGATCGAACTCATGGGTATCGCCGACCGCGATCGCCGACAGCCCGCTCGAAATTCTCGAAAATGGTGTAGCCACATGTCGGGGATTCTTCTACTGCTTCAGCTTTGTAACCAATTCTTCTCATCCCTAGTCATGCCAGCCAACGAACCACCCACCTTTAACTCTCAGAACTCTGAGCCTGACCCTCATCACTTATCTACACCTTCTACCGACGTGTTTAAGCAAACTTCTCCCTCGCAAATTGAAGTCGATTTAACCATCTCTCGTTCCAGCTACAGGGCCGATCGTTACGATCAACCTTTGCCATTTTCTGCCATTGTTTTAGCACTGATCTCCCTCGTAGCCATCATCACAGCGGTGTATTGGGTGAGTGGGATGGCGCAAGACAAGTCCAATCAACAAACACCAAAAGCACAGGCAACGATTTTCATGCTTAAGGCACTCCTCGCCCACCCATTTATGCCTTGACTGAAATTCCTTTGCGGGTCTTGCAGGACGCTCTATCCAGTCAGCATGTTTGAGGCTGAGAGGATTCTCTTGCAACCCATCACGCTCAACGGGTCGAATCATTTCACAATAAACTGACGAGGATGCACACGCAGCGGATCAATATCAACGATCGCTTCCTCCCAGTCGAGGATACGAGTTTTCCGCGTCCAAGCATTCGCCTGATACACCTGCCGCTGGCCCAGATCGATCGCCGTTAACCAGCCACTTTCGAGCGTGTACGCGCCGGTATCAATATCAATCCAGCCGGAACCGCGTGCAATCTGTCCCGGCTTAACACCGAGAAAGGTAAAGGAAATCGTATGACCAATAATCGTCAGCTTGTCAGGAAAATAAGGCGTTGTAGAACGATGAAATAGATCCCGAATCCAGCAAAATTCGCGAGCGCCTTGCTCTGTGATCGTCTGCTTAGGATTCAGACCCGCGTGAACTAACCAATAATCCCCTCGATCGCGATAAAGCGGCTGCTGACGGAGCCATACGATATGCTCGGCGAGTTCCCGACGATCCGCGTAGTTCTCGATGGTGGTACGCCCCCCACTTCGCAGCCAATTTTCTAAGGCGTGGTCATCATAGGGAGTTTTTCCGCAGGCTGCGATCGCGAGTTCCTCATGATTGCCACGGATCGTATGAAATTGGGGTGTGGTTCGTACTAGCTCGATCGTATCGCGACTGCGCGGGCCGCGATCAATCAAATCACCGAGAAAATCGACCCGATCATCCGCTACGATCGCCAGCAAATCGAGCAGACGCATCAGCGTATCGTAATGGCCGTGAACATCGCCAATCACAATATTCCGTCTCGATCGCGGCGACCGATCATGATCTGATTGCGTCAGGGTTACAACCTCGGCAGCGTCATCCAAAAGGATTGCGGGGGGTAGACATTAAGAGGTGACAGGTGACAGCAAAGCGAACACCTGGGTCGTGGATATACCGCAGCCACAAACGGCGGCGATGATTCAATCTTCGTAGTGCAATCCTGAGGCAACCGAAACCATTACTGACTTAAGGCTTTGAGGAAATTTTGTAACCCCGCCATAATGCCAGGACTTTTTTTGACGCCGCTGGATGCAGCTTCTGGGTTTTCCTCATTCGCTTCGCCCATCAAAATGCGATCGAGAGCTTCACCAACGGGTTTACTCGCCGTTTCCGATAACAGTTCTCCCTCCAATGCTGGCGGGATCGCATCCCCCCACACTTGCCACAGTGCAGGATAGGATCGGTACAGCGTCGCACCCTCAAGCGGGCGAATGTAGTAGCATGTTTCGATCTTACTCAAAAAGCGCTCTCGTAGTTGGCGACCAGCGTAACCAATCCCGATCGTGGCGATATTTTCCAAGCGGGGCAACAACATCACCACCGGGCGACCCGCCGCCGCCACGTACAACTTTTCCACCTGCTCCACATCCACATCCGATGGCTCGACCACCAAGAAGCATTCATCTTCCGGTTGAAGCTGCGTCTCGATCGGGCGACGTGGACTCCCCAAATCTGAAATCTGAAACCGCTCTTCGCCCCAATCGCGCCGTGCCAACGCGGTTGCGCCCATATCCGGGAACAACACCCGCAGCTTGTAGCCCATCTCTAACAGCTCTGGAAGAAACTGCTCGGCGATCGTTTGTGCCTTCAGCTCTCCAACGAGTAGTTCAATTTGAACCAGGGTTTGGCCGGATTCGAGGGCGGCACGGGTGGCTTGGCGGGCTTGAAGGAGGGCAGTGTCGAGATCGGTGGGAAGCGGGGTCATGGAGTTGAACTGTGAGTAGGGCTTGAGTCGGGTTGTCAGGAAAGCTGCGAATCTATGCAAAACGAGTGCGGCAGCCTAATTGATAACGCTGCTACACTCGTTAACTTGTTGATCGTCTCGTCCAATTGAACTCCGAGAAAATCTACCATACCGTAAGTCCTTAACCCTCGGACTCAGTCTCGACCGCTTGGGGAGAAGTCTCTGCTTCACTGCTAGCCGGAGTCACGGCAGCATCTTCAGTCTGAGCCTCTGTGGCAGCAGCGGCGGCTTGCTTCTCGGCAATTTCAGCCTGACGCTTATCGCGTTTTTTACGCTCCGCAGCGACTGCATCAGCCATCGCCTCCCGTGCTAGCTTCATCTTTTCGAGATTGCTACGATAGAGATCCACATCTTTTTGCAGCTTATCGCCGCCCAGTGCCAAAAATTGACTGAGGGAGTTGAGCAATGCTTCACGCTCTTCGCGCTGATCCACGAGGTCGGGCGCAATGTTATCGAGTATTGTGCAGACACCAATCCCGAATAGGCGGCTGTACTTCATGCGCTCCCGTCCAGCGATCGCCGCAAACATGTCCTTGAGCGGATTGTGTGCTTCAGTTTGCTCGATCGCCGCTTTGAAGTCCTCCGCCGATAACCCCTCTAGCGAACTCATCAGCGAAGTTGCATCCGCACGATAGACCTCAACGCCCCGTCCAGTGGCCTGACAAATCGCCTGGAAAATCGCATCCCGCTCGCTATCGGTTCGATAGCCCGCCATAAAGCGATCAAAGACCGTCACAACTCCTAGAGCATAAATTGCATCATAGTTAAAATCTGCATTGACAGACAACAGATGCATCTCTACTAGTAGTTCTTCGACAACGCGACGATAAATCGAGTCGATCGGTCGGGTATACAGCGAGTAGAACTCGCGCTTAGTATCGGAAACAGTACGAACGCTATCCACAGAAAAATTTAAACCTTATATATGTTTCGTCTAGTTTGTACGTTCGCCGATGAGATGCGGAAGCTAGGCTCACGAGCGCGAAACGCAACATGACGGGGAGTATCGCCGCGTCTAGCAGAAAATGAGCGTCGCGATCACGACTTCATTTAAGCTGAAATGTATCTTAACTGAATTACCGATCCCGAGTTCATCTTTTCGCAGCGGTCTGGTTTCGCGATCACCGATCAACAGAGCGACGATCGCCTCCGGTCTGACAATCCCCAGATCACACCCGACCAACCAAAATTTACACGAAAAGCCCCACCCTTTTCATTCTAGGGTGAGGCTTTTCGCATGATCTAAGCATACCGGCTCCAACATAATCGAACTGTGCTAGCTCGCAACGTTGCGCGGTACACCCTCAAGCGCGTCATCTTCGGTTTCAAAAATCTCAAAGACAGAGTCCATCATCGTGACTTCAAAGACAAGCTTGGCTTCAGGATGAACATTGCAAATGCGAAAGCTGCCTTTAACTTTATTGGCATCTCTCATCCCTGCGACCAGTGACGTTAGCCCTGAGCTATCGATGAAGTTCACCTGGCCGAGGTTGACAACAACATGGCGACTGAGCTTCGAGATACACTCTTGAAGTTTTAGTCGGAACTGCCATGCCGTCGTAATGTCTAAACGGCCTGCGGGTGCAAGAACGATGACCGTCGCACCATCTGGAGTGGTATGTGTTTTTTGCTCGATGTGGATCACCGACCCTTCCTCGATTATGACGTAACGTTAGGCTCTGGCTTGCAGGCAACTCAAGGCGATTTGCAGACGCTGGTTGATTATTGTTCGGAACTTTGATTGAAATTATAGTTCACGGTAATCATCCGGGTTGCGATCGTCATTGATTCGGAATCAACAGTTAGAACCCAGTATAGCCTAACCTCCTATCGGACTTTTGTGCCAATTGACCCAATCTTGCGGTTTTAGGAAGATTTCATAGAGTTCCGCCTCACGGCTTCCCGGTTCAGGAGTATAGCCATATTCCCAGCGAACGAGGGGGGGGAGAGACATCAAAATGGATTCGGTGCGCCCGTTGGTTTGCAGGCCGAAGATAGTGCCACGATCGTAAACCAAATTGAATTCGACGTAGCGACCGCGCCGGTAGAGCTGGAAGTTGCGTTCATGTTCGCCATACTCAGTCTGGCGACGGCGATTGACAATCGGCTCGTAGGCGGGAATGAACGAGTGACCGCAGGTGTTAACGAAGTTAAACAGGTCATCCCACGAGCGAGGAGCCACGTCACCGAGTTGGTTGCTGTAGGCTGCGGCGCCGCCATCGGCATTCGGGCCTCGGTACAGTTGGCCGCATCCGTCCTGATAGTCGAAAAAGAGTCCGCCAACACCTCGCGTTTCGTTGCGATGTTTGAGGTAAAAGTATTCGTCGCACCAGCGTTTGAAAACGTTGTAATACTCGGAATGGTAGCGATCGCAGGTCTGCTTAAAGGTGGTGTGAAAATGCGCGGCATCTTCACGGAATGGATAGTAGGGCGTTAGATCCGCACCACCACCAAACCACCAAACCGGACCGGCCTCAAAGTAGCGATAGTTGAGGTGGACGGTGGGAATGTAGGGGTTACGCGGATGCAGTACCATCGATGTCCCCGTGGCGTAAAAGCCATGACCGGCGGCTTCGGGGCGCTGCTTCAGGATCGAAGGGGGCAGTGTGTCGCCGCACACTTCAGAAAAGTTAACGCCACCTTGCTCGAACACATCGCCATCGATCATGACCCGCGATCGACCGCCGCCCCCTTCCGGGCGCTCCCACATGTCCTGCTTAAAGTTCGCCTGACCGTCAATCCGTTCAAGGTTTTCGCAAATGCTGTTTTGTAGCGATTGCATGAATGCGCTCACACGTTCACGGGAATCAGAGGGGGGAGCGGCGGGTTTGGAATTGATCTGGGTAGGAGTGACGGTCATTCTCTTGTTTTATCGTTATTTGTATTTCGGTGACTTCTCCCGACGCTGACCCTATGGGGTACAGGGTGGGCTTCTACCCTCGCAAGTAGAAATTTCTGCGTTGCACTTACCTAGATATTGCTATCCCTGGCAGTACGCACTCAGCAGACGGTTTCCTTTCCCGACAGTCCATCGGTACTACTGATTCCAATCCCCGATTTAAAATGACTCTTCCACTAGCATGGTCGCGACTTGTCTTATATCCACATTCAGGACAATGATGAACTCTTTCTCTAAGTTCCTTTTGACCTGTGTGAGCGTCACATTCGCAGTCACATTCGCGGCCAACCTCAGCCGCAGTCACGCGATGGGGTCTAGTGTTCTATTAAAACGGGCTTGTATTCACAAAATTTTAAAGATAGATGCGAGTTTGGTTGCGTGTGGCTTAACAAATGTAGATTGTTTATTACAAAATGAGATAGAGGTGAAATATCGGCCAGCTTATGCTGAGAAACAGGGATGAAATCCACTGTGTTTTGCCCTTGGTCAAGCATCGATCGTTCGCTCAAAGCTGAGATGGTCGCTTGCTCTTGCCCGCTTGATCTAAAATGCAATGCCTTCGATCGCGGCTGCTGATCGATTGCAAATTTACCGCGAACCCACCGCGAACCCACCGCGAATTCGCACGATTACCGACTCATACATCAGAGGATTTTTTTGTGGAAACGTCCGTGCCGCTTAGTGTCGAATCCGTACTCGATGTACTCAAACCCGTCGAAGATCCCGAGCTGCGTAAGAGTCTTGTTGCGCTGAATATGATTCGGAATGTGGCGATCGAAGCGGGGAACGTTTCGTTTACGCTGGTTCTGACCACGCCTGCCTGTCCGCTTAAGGAACTGATCGTCGATGACTGCAAGCGTGCGGTCAAAACCCTGGACGGCGTCACAGACGTGCAGGTTGAGGTCACCGCCGAAACGCCAACCCAGGCTGCGATCCCCGATCGTCAGGGCATTGACGGCGTGAAAAATATTTTGGCGATTTCCAGCGGCAAGGGCGGCGTGGGTAAGAGCAGCGTGGCCGTCAATGTCGCGGTGGCTCTGGCGCAGACGGGTGCAAAAGTTGGCTTGCTGGATGCGGATATTTACGGACCCAACGGACCAAATATGCTGGGTCTGAGCGATGCGAAGGTGATGGTTCAGGCGGGCGCGGATGGCAAAGAGGTGCTGGAACCGGCGTTTAACCACGGTGTGAAGCTGGTCTCGATGGCATTTTTGATCGATCGCGATCAGCCCGTGATCTGGCGTGGCCCGATGCTAAATGGCGTGATCCGTCAGTTTCTCTACCAGGTGAGTTGGGGGGATTTGGACTATCTCATTGTGGATATGCCGCCAGGAACTGGGGATGCTCAACTTACGCTGGCGCAGGCGGTGCCGATGGCAGGCGTGGCGATCGTCACAACACCCCAAGAGGTGGCTCTACTCGATTCACGCAAGGGCTTAAAAATGTTCGAGCAGTTGGGCGTCCCGGTGCTGGGCATCATCGAAAACATGAGCTACTTTATCCCTCCCGATCTGCCCGATCGCAAATATGACATTTTCGGCTCCGGTGGCGGCGAGCGTACAGCCAAGGAGTTAGGGGTGGATTTACTCGGCTGTGTACCCCTCGAAATCCCGCTGCGCGAGGGAGGAGATAATGGTGTGCCGATCATGGTTTCTCAGCCGGACTCTGCTTCAGCTCAAGCACTGAAAAAAATCGCTGGTCAGATTGCCGCCAAGGTGTCCGTGGCGGCACTGCGCGATCGCATCTAGCCCTCTCACCCCATCTATCCAGTTTCGACCCAGTTCCGACTGATCTCTCTAGTTCCTTGGCATGACCAATCGCTTATCCAATTCTCGCTTTGCCACGGCTTCATCACGATCGTGGTTTGCCCCCTGGTCTGATATTGATGTTCCCCTGTTTGTGTTGACGATCATCCTCACCTTCATTTCGGGGATCGCCATTCGTAGCACCCAAAATGCCCAACCCTACACGGACTGGTGGCAACACTGGGTGATGGGTGGGATCGGGCTGGTCGTTGCGCTAGTCATTGCACGCTGGCGTTATGAAACCTTGAGGCAGTGGCGTTGGGTGGTCTATGGGCTGACGAATCTGTCGCTATTGGCGGTAAAGTTCGTCGGCACATCGGGGCTTGGGGCGCAGCGGTGGATTTCGATCGGTGGGTTTCACATCCAGCCCTCCGAGTTTGCCAAGGTGGGGGCTATTGTTACGTTGGCCGCCATTTTGGAGGGGCGCAATGCCTCAACCATGCCAGAAGTGACCAAGGCGTTAGCGATTATCGGTATCCCGTGGGGTTTGGTTTTTCTTCAGCCCGACTTAGGCACATCGCTTGTGTTTGGCGCGATCGCGATCACGATGCTTTATTGGGCAAATGTCAATCCGGGCTGGTTGATTTTGCTCATGTCGCCATTAATCTCCGCGATTTTGTTTAGTGTTGTCCTGCCGGTCTGGTTTATCTGGCTGGCGGCGATGACCGTTGTGGCCTGGTTATCGCTGCCCAATCGTTGGCTGGGTTCGATTATTGCCTTAGCGGTGAACCTCGTTTCGGGTAAGCTCGGCACTATTTTTTGGGGCTTGCTCAAGGATTATCAAAAAGACCGATTGATTCTTTTCCTTGATCCGAGTAAAGACCCGCTGGGTGGCGGTTATCACTTGATTCAGTCGCGTATTGCGATCGGGGCGGGTGAGATGTGGGGACGTGGTCTAGAGCAGGGGACGCAAACCCAAGGTGGTTTTATTCCTGAGCAGCATACGGACTTTATTTTTTCGGCGATCGGTGAAGAGTTTGGCTTTATTGGCTGTGCGGTCATTTTGCTGTTGTTTTGGGGGGTTTGTTTACGTTTAACGGTTGTGGCTCAAAATGCGAAGGATAATTTCGGTTCGCTGATCGCGATCGGCGTGATGGCGATGATTTTCTTTCAGGTCATGGTCAATATCTGCATGACGATCGGCCTGGCTCCCGTGACGGGGATTCCCTTGCCCTGGATGAGTTATGGGCGGTCTGCGATCCTAACCAATTTCATCGCGATCGGGCTGGTCGGTTCGATCGCCAATCATCGACAGCGATTAAAGTTCTGAGTCTTCGCTCGATCGATCTGTGTGGAACCATCATGACTACAATCCCTGCTTGATTCCAGAATCCCCACACCGACCGGCTGGGGAGTGTGTCAACAAGATGCAGGCTTCAAAGGGTGCGTCTTTGAATCAAATGAGTAGA
>JAAUPN010000309.1 GCA_012033105.1 Coleofasciculaceae cyanobacterium RL_1_1 | reverse complement strand
GGCCTTTGAGCAGGCCGGATTTATCAACGCGATCGAAGTGCGGCAAATGCCCGACGATGCCGACTGGGACCCGGAAGACGTGCGCTACAACACCGTCCGCTGGCTCACCACCGAAAGCACCAGCTTTGCAGGCATCGGCCCCTCGCGCGTTAACCCGCTGACCGGCGAAATCCTCGATGCGGATATTCTGATCGATGGCGGCATTGCCCGTTTGGCCTCCTCCCAAGTGGCGGCCTATTTTGGACGAGATGAACTCGGTCTCGAACGCATGGCCGCCGAGCTGCTCGCTCCCCGATCGCCCGCCTCGCCCGCCTCGCTCACCTCATCCTCACGCTTGACCAGCGCCCTGCCGATCGACCTGTCACAGCTCCAAGCCCGCTGCGAGGGGGAACAGTGTCGGCGTTTGGCCGAAATCCCGGCCTTTGTCCCACGCGGCTGGGGTCAGCGCAGTGGTCTGAGCAGTTTGTGTAATATCACCAACTCCCAAGCGGCGATCGGCGCGATGGCGCTGCCCTTACTTCAGGGAACCTTGCCCTATCGTGAAAACTTCGATGAATACGTCCGCCAGTACATCACCCATGTGGTCTCCCACGAAGTCGGCCACACCCTCGGGTTACGCCACAACTTCCACGGCAGCACCCATCTAGCTCCGGCGGAACTCAACAATCCGGCGATCGTGGCAGAACGCGGCCTCATCTCCTCCGTGATGGACTATACCCCCGTCAATATTGCACCGCCGGGAGTTGAGCAGGGTGAATTCTATGCCACCGAAGTCGGAGCCTACGATCGCTGGGCGATCGAATATGGCTACCGGAATTTTGACAATCAAAGCCCCACCACGGAACGCAACGCCCTCGATGCGATCGCCAATCGCGCCCAAGCCCGTCCTGACCTATCCTACGGCACTGATGAAGACGCCTGGATCGGCGACGACCCCGCGATTACCCTCTTTGACCTGAGTAGCGATCCCGCCGCCTTTGCCAAAATTCAGTACGACAATGCGCGATTGATGTGGGATCGGCTGGATTCGAGCTACCCGAGCGCGAGTGGTGCAGCCGAGGAACTGCGCGAGCGTTTCGATTTGATTTTGATGTACTACTTCCGCCAAACCGCAATCCTGCTCGAACAGATCGGCGGTCAATCCTTCACCCGCACCGCTCCAGAAACGGGCGATCGCCGCATCCCCTTCACGCCCATTCCCCGCGATCAACAACTTCAAAGCTTAGACCTGGTGATGGATTACATCTTCGCGCCCGACGCCTTTGAATTTGACGGCGATCTGCTCAATCGTCTCGTCCCTTCCCGTTGGTCACACTGGGGGATGCCCTGGTCCTCTCAGCTTGAATATCCCGCCTTCGATCGCATTTCCTTCATCCAATCCACGACCCTCGCCAGTCTCCTTTCCCCCACACGGATGGAAAAACTACGCGAAATCGAGTTTAAATCTGACCCTGGCACCGCCCTTACCCTACCGGATTTATTTGATCGCCTCGATCTCAGCATTTGGAGCGAGATCCAAGCCGCAATCCCGAGTAACATCACCGACCTACGGCGCGAGCTACAGCGTAACTACGTCAAGCTGCAAATTGATATGGTACTCGAACGAACCTATGCCCTAGAGGACGCCCGCACCTTGACACGGCGTAGCCTTAAACGCACCCGCGATCGGCTTGAAACCGCTCTGAACCGCTCCAGTCAGCTCGATACCTACACCCAAGCTCACCTCGAAGATACAAAAATCCAGATCGACCAAGCCCTCAATGCGGTGCGCCTGACCGATCAGCCCGAATTCAATCCGTTTTCTCTCTTTGGGTTTTAACTCCATCGCCGAACGACTGCACATCGACTGCCCATCGACTCACTTAGCCTATGCCTTCTCACACGCGCAAAGTCCGCCGTCGCGCTTCCGTCTGGTTTGAACGTATTCTCACTGCGATCGCCGCTGCCGATCTCGGCCTCGTCTTTTTCGATTTGAGCTACATTCCCTGGCGAGATTTCTACGTCCTCAAAGCACCGGCAGCGCTGCACGAAACCTACGATCAACTCAAAGGTATCGAACCCTATCGTGACACCCAGCAGTATATCGATCGCGTCAACGACCTCAAAACCCAGGTCGCACTCACTGGCATTGAATCCCCGCAGGTCGAAGCGATCTTGGCGGATTTACGCCAGCGTAGCCGCGATATGATCGATGAAAATCCGTTTCAGCTTGCCAATAAAACCGGCAATCTTGAGCGCATTAAAAATCAGCTTCGTGCCTATATCGACAATGAATCCGCCAAGGATGCATTTCAGGTATTTTGGTCGCAGGATTATTTAAAACAAAACTGGGAAGCATCCATTGCCTTTTACGATCGGGAGCTACTACCCAATTTTCGCACCAATTACTTTCGTCAAATTGGTGAAAATAGTGAATTTATTGATCATTTCTGGAAGCTCGATTTAATTTTTATCGCCTTCTTTGGTGTGGAATATCTCGCCCGCACTTGGACGATTTCACGCCGGATTGGTATTGGTTGGCGTGAAGCCATGTTGTGGCGCTGGTTTGACGTATTTTTGCTGTTACCGGCGTTTCGCTGGCTGCGCGTTATTCCGGTTGTCGTCCGGCTCGATCGCTCCGAAATTCTAGATCTATCGCCAATCCGTCGTCAGGCCAGTGAGTTTGTGATCGCCAGTGTTGCCAGTGAAATTACGGAAACTGTCGTTATTCAAGTCTTGGATCAGCTTCAAACTTCCATCCGACAGGATGCCATCCTCAGCATTCTACAAAATATCGAACAACAGCAAGATACGTATGTTGATCTCAATAATGTTGATGAAGTTAACGAAATATCAAAGCGCTTGATCAATGTGAGTGTCTACGATGTTTTGCCCAAGATTCGCCCCGACCTGGAGGCTCTCTTGAATCACACTATTTTTAGCTCAGTAGAGTCACTTCCGGCTTATCAAAGTGTTAAATTCTTACCCGGAATGCAGGAGTTACCCAAGCGGCTATCTCAGGAAATTGTGACCCAATTTGTCGGAGCGCTGTACGACGGAATTGTGGGCGCGATCGAAGATCCGATCGGTGCTGAATTAACCGAAAAACTTACCCAAAACTTTGCTGCTGCTCTTAAACTCGAAATAGGAAAACCCACAAATCTGAACGAAATTGAAGACTTACTTGTTGCCTTTTTAGAAGAGGCCAAAATCAACTACGTTCGCCGTTCCAGTACCAATGATATCGAGCTGGTCGTGCAGGAAACAAAGCGCCTGCGCGAAGCTGCCGAGCGGCGATCGTGATCCTCGAACCGACTGCCGATCTGCCCCCATCCGCTCAAGCTGATAACGCTGCAACCCATGAATAAATTTGAACAAGCCCAAGCTGCCTACGCGACCTTTCTTGATGACATTTCGAGCCTTACCTTAGCCACCTGTAGCGCGGATGGTATCCCGAATGCGAGCTATGCACCCTTCGTTACTGATGACGATCGCCACTTCTATATCTACATCAGCGGTCTTTCGACCCACACGCAAAACCTAGCCGCGACCGGCAAGGCCAGCATTATGGCGATCGAAGATGAAGCCAAAACCGCGCAATTGTTCGCACGGGCGCGGTTGACGTTTGAGTGTACGGCGCGGGAGCTAGAGCGTGAAACGCCGCACTGGGAGGCGATCGCTGATCGGTTTGCCGATCGGTTTGGCAAAATCATTGATGTTTTTCGTCCGCTGGCCGATTTTCGGATTGTGCAGCTTGTGCCATCTTCGGGTCGCTTTGTGATCGGTTTTGGTGCGGCCTATGATGTCAGTGGCGATCGTCTCGATCGGTTGATTCAGGTTACGGGCGAGGGGAAGGGACACGGGGGTTAGGGGTTTTTCAGGGAAACTGTTGTGTGTGTAGATCCTATGTTGTGATCTGAATGCTAAATAACACGGGGATCTACGGTTTCAATTGAAGAACCGACCCTATAACTATGTCGATTTTATCTGCGACATTTTCGGTGTGTTGCG
>JAAUPN010000308.1 GCA_012033105.1 Coleofasciculaceae cyanobacterium RL_1_1 | reverse complement strand
CCTCGCTGATCCCCCTTGCGATCCCCCTTGCGATCTCCATTGCGATCGCCGTCACACCATTTGACCGTGAACTGTCACGTCCCGAGGGGGGAGCCGATCGCTGAAACTATCTTGCCCAACCCAGATAATTGGATCAACTAAAAACGCAATTTAACGACCGCCAAAAGCGCGAGGTTAGGACATGTTTAATGCGATCGCTTCCGAAAATATCTTCATCCAAGCTTGGGACAAAGGCTACATCCACCGCCGGGACTGGGAAACTCTGATTAACGAATTGAGCCAAGACGAATCCAGTCATGAGATTACCAATCGCCTACTCTACGCCGTTCGCCGTGGCCGCCTGAAAATCACGGACTAGATCCCCCAGCAACTCCCAGCGCTCTAACCCATTCATCAGTACAGATGGACTCGATCTGGCTCTGATACTCTCCCTTGCCGTTCCCACGATGAAGATTTCAGCCTGTAATGTTACCCAATTATTCCAACTCCTCAATCCTCGATCTGGTCTTTGATGTTGGCATCATTGCAGCCTGCGGAACGATGATCGTTCTATCTTGCAAATTAGTTGACCTGTTGTTGCTGACCGATCGCGTACTGGGTTCGTTTTAACGGATTTACATGAACTGAAGTCTCCGGTTACGGGTTCGCCGTCTGTGTGAGCTAGGGTGGGCTAGGTGGGATTGGGCTGTAAGTTGGGCGTTAAGCTAGTGGGCTGGATGGGTTAGACAGGTGATATCTTGAGCGGATCGTTCATGTTCCAAGCGACACGCCGTCGTCTTGCGCTGTGGTATGCCACGGTCACAGCGGTTTTGCTCGTGTTTTTTGCCGTGAGTGTTTATCTCTATGTGCGGGTTACGTTGGTTGATCGCGTGGATGACACTTTGAAGCACGTGATCGAGGTTGTGGAGCGATCGCTGGTGATCGAAACGCCGACGGACGATGCCGAGCCTCGGGGTAGCGCGATCGACATTACCGCCAGTTTTCGCTGGAGTGAGACCACGCGAAATTTTAACGAAGATCGGATCGACCTGGAATGGTTTAGCCCCACGGGAAATCTACTGTGGACAACCTGGGATCGCATTTTAGATATCCCCCTTGATTTCAGTCCCAGCGGTCACACAGTGTCCCTCACGTCCTCCGGTCCCGACGCGATGAACCGCGTGTCGCAGCCGCTCCGCCAAATTACCAAGCTGATCAAACACGATCGCCAACCCCTCGGCTACCTGCGCGTCAGCCATCCTTGGTTTGAAGTCACCAAACCCAGCCAGGATTTAATCGTTGACCTCGGTTTTGGCATTGTGTGTATGGTCGTGGCAATTGGCGCGATCGGCTGGTGGCTCTCCGGTCTTGCCATGCGTCCCGTCCTCGACTCCTACGAGCGTCTGCGCCAGTTCACCGCTGACGCCTCCCACGAACTTCGTAGCCCGATCTCCAGCATTCAAACCAATATCCAGGTTGCCCTCGGTGAACCCGACGCAAGCCGTATCCGCGATCGGCTCCGTGTCGTCGAGCGTACCACCCGCCGCCTGAGCCAGCTCGTTGATGATCTCCTCTTTCTCGCACGTCAAGACAGCGCGATCGGCGACACCGAATTCGAGTTCATTCCCCTGGACGCTCTCTTACTCGAAACCGTCGAAGAACAGCAGGCGATCGCCGCCGAAAAACAGCTTGCACTCCAGCTCAACATTCACGATTCCCTCATTCAGCCCCTAGACGCGATTCCCAATTCTGAATCGGCAGACGATTCCGCCAATCATCCAGAAATAGAACCCTACAGCATCTACGGCAACTGGAACCAAATCGCTCGTCTGTTGACCAATCTATTGAGTAATGCCATCCGCTATACCCCAGAGCAAGGCGAGATTCTGGTAACCTTGCGCGATCGGCAAGACGGGGCAGATCGCCAGACGATCGTTGAAATTCGCGACACCGGTATCGGTATCGCTCCCGAGGAGCTAACGCGCATTTTTGAACGGTTTTATCGCGTGGATACGTCGCGTCACCGACAGCTCGACAGCAAGCATGGTTCCGGACTGGGATTATCGATCGTTAAAGCGATCGCCGAGCGACATGCTGCCCAGATCCGCATTGACAGTCAGTGCGATCGTGGTACAACGGTCACCACCATTTTTGCCGCGCGATCGCTCGAACACCAGCGTAAGTTTACGGCTAGCCACAGCATACAATCAGTGTGAAATCTGGGAAAATACCCGCTACAGAGCTGTCACCAGTTCTGTTCATCCAGACTCTACTGCATCGATTGCCCTCACATTCAACTATGGCCGTGTACGCCGATCGAAACGCTTTTATTCCCTATCGTCGCAGTGACCTAGTCGAACTCTGCCTTGCTGAAGGCAAACTCGATGATCAGCAATCACAGAAATTCCGCGAATTTTCTGAGATTCTCGCCGCCTACTATCATTTCGAGTTTCATCAGGATTTGGAGGCCATCAAAGAATCCTTTGCGCCGTTCAACCCAGATAGCGCCACCAAATCAATTCGGGAGTTAACACCCGCAGAATATCGCGATCGCGAACAACGTTTGGTTAAATCCTTCGAGAATGTGTTGGAGCGTGCCAACTATAAACCCATTTCTCAGGAAAGTTTGCAGCGGGCATTTAATGAAGAGGCACTCATCGAACTCAAAACAGATGTTGAATTTGATGATTTTGAGTATTTTTCCTGCTTTTGTCGAGGAGATATTTTTGAGACGATCGAAGTTAAAAAGTTTTCAAGAAAAAGCAAGTGACGATCGATGCTTTTGAGCGCGTTGCTTTGCTAATGAAGTATAAGAACGCGGACTATTTTGAAGCAAAGGGAATGAAGCTAGACAAGCTGAAATTCATACCCGGAAAGTTTTATGTTGCGCTTTATAAGAATGTCCCAAAATCAGATTTAGAGTTTCTATTTCCGAATGTCAAAATCAGTATGACTTTGAAGGATCGGATCATGTTTATTGTTCCGGCAGTCGGCGCAGCTATTCCCATTATCCTGAAGGTCTTACCGCAGCTTTTATTGATTATCGGCGTCATACTATTATGGTTGCCGAATGTTGATCCGCCTCAATCCGGCTTACTTCAAGCCAGCGAAGAAGATGCCGAAAATTTAACGCGACTGTTATTAACGATCGTCTCGACCCTTGTTGTCCTTGGTGGCTTTGCCTTTAAGCAGTACAGCACTTATCAAAACAAACAACTTAAATTTCAAAAAAGTGTTTCAGACACGTTGTTTTCCGGAATATTGCGAGTAATTCCAGTGTCTTTAGTTCATTAATTGATTCCGCAGAAGAGGAAGAATGTAAAGAAATTTTGCTCGTTTATTATCATCTACTGGTCAAAAATCGCCCGATGACACCGGATGAGCTTGACGACACGATCGAAGTGTGGATGGAACAGCAATTTGGCACGATCATCGATTTTGATATTCACGGGCCATTAAATAATCTAGCGAATTTGAAGGGTCAATATATCGACGAAAATGGCGAACCTGTGATTGCACCACTGTTATCTATTACGCCACAACAGCGATGTCGCGTGATGTCACTGGATCGATCGAAACAAATGATTGATTGGATTTGGGACAATGCTTTCGCATATTCTGATACTGAGTTCTGAGTTCTCCGACATTCCAGAGGGCAGATTGCAAAAAAGTCTGACTTCTCAATGTGGTAGAGATGCAATGTAATGGTCAAATGTTCAAAGACTGATTGTAGTGACGCAGGAAGTAGCGCAACGCTCCAAGGTGATTCTCCAGCTTTTTAGAAAATGATAGGGACTTTCTGACCAAACGCGATATTCGCTGACGTAGCGTATTGTTCAACCGCTCAATATGGTTGTTTTGACCGCTCTCCTTACCCACGGCTCGATGCCGGTTCTTGGGTAAGATACAGCCATAGGCTTCCCAGTAATCGGTATAGCAAACTGCGCACTGGCGATATACTCCTGGCAATGAATCCCACAATTGCTGGGCGGTTGCTTGGGCTGCGGTCTCCGATGGCAAAG
>JAAUPN010000126.1 GCA_012033105.1 Coleofasciculaceae cyanobacterium RL_1_1 | reverse complement strand
TGTTGAAAGTCGCCGATTTTCGGTGATCTGATCGAAAAAAGTGCAGGTGGCGAGTTTTTGTAATGTGTTCGGGACGCTGACCCGATCGGGTGTGCCGATTTTGAACTCGATGGAAATTGTGCGTGACACGGCGGGTAATGAAGTGATTGCCGATGCGATCGACTATGCCCGTTCCCAGATTCAGGAGGGGGGAAGCATTAGCGAAGCGTTTCAGGAAAAAGGGGTAATGCCTGCCCTGGCGATTCAGATGATGGCGATCGGGGAAGAAACCGGGGAACTTGATAAGATGCTGGGTAAGGTTGGCGAATTTTATGAAGATGAGGTCGAGCAGGCGATTAAGGGTCTGACGAGTATGCTCGAACCGCTGATGATTGTGGTCATTGGTGGCATGGTGGGATCGATTCTGCTGTCGATGTATCTGCCGATGTTCGCGGTGATGGAAAATATTGGTTAAGTCAAGACGTATAGGTCTTGACTGATAACGATTGCCCGAACCTAATCGCCCATCTCAGAAGTCCGACTTTTTGGAAAAGTCGGACTTCTCGCTCTCTTCAGGAATTTCTAGGATGACTGCTCCCATTACTGTCGATCGCGTCACGCTGCATAATCAAGACCTGGCGATCGAGGCGTACCTCACCCGCCCGACAGCTCCTGGTTCCTATCCCGGAATTATCGTTTTCCAGGAAATTTTCGGCGTCAATGCCCATATTCGTGACGTGACCGATCGCCTCGCACGGGAAGGCTATATCGCGATCGCTCCAGCGCTCTATCAACGCAGCCAGCCCGGTTTTGAAGTGGGCTATACCGCCAATGACATGGTGATCGGTCGTCAATACAAAGATGTCACCCGCGCCGAAGAACTGATCGGCGACACCCGCGCGGCGATCGCCCAGCTCGCAACGATCGACGGCTATAACGGCAACCTGGGGACGATCGGCTTTTGTTTCGGCGGTCACGTGGCCTACCTGATCGCAACCCTGCCTGAAATTAAAGCGACCGCTTCGTTTTACGGTGCAGGCATTCCCGTCTTTTGTCCCGGCGAAACGAACCCAACCGTAACCCGTACACCACAAATCCAAGGCGAAATTTACTGCTTTTTGGCATGGCCGATCCGCTGATTCCCGCCGAGCAAAATGCTGCGGTTGAAGCGGCATTACAACAGGCGCAGGTGAATTATCGCGTTTTTCGCTATCCCGGTGTGGATCATGGTTTTTTCTGCGATCGGCGCGACAGTTACAACGCTGAGGCGGCAAAATCCGCCTGGGCAGAGGTTAAAACCCTATTCGCACAGTTGCAATAATCTGTGATCGAGCCTGGAACATGGGGGCTTGATGAGGATTGATGCGAGAGAAGGTCGCAATTCAAGGCCTTCCAGGTTTCGGGGAGTTGAGAGATCAGACCTCGACATCAACCCTGAAACTACTGAATTTCGCGTGGTGTCTGTATTAAATCAAACAGCGACTTGAGCCAATGCAGGGGACAAATTGGATATAGTTGAATGGCGCAGCCTTTCACGGCTCGCTCCGATTGGTGTGGCTTCGTCTCACCCCTGGAACGTCCACCACAGCACCGATCGCGATCGCCTGCTGACTTTTACCCGATCTCCGCCATTCATGACACGAGAATTAGCGTTTTCTGCTGACGATTTTGCCAAAGCACTCGAAGGGCAGAACTACAACTACGAAAAAGGCCAAATCGTTACTGGCAAAGTCTGCGAACACGACACCCAGGGGGTTTATGTTGATATTGCAGGCAAATGTCCTGGGTTTTTACCGCTTAAAGAAATTGTGCCAAAGCCCAGCGGTGATTTGGCCGAGGCGTTACCCCTTGGGTTAGAGCGCGACTATGCGATCGTCAAGGGTGCAAACGCTGACGGTCAGGTCACGCTGTCGATCCGTCAGCTTGAACTCGATCGCATCTGGGAAAACATGGCCGAGTGCCAAGCCTCGGGCGCAACGATTAACGCCCAAGTGACCGGTACGAACCGGGGTGGCGTTGTGGTGGATGCGGAATCGATTCGTGGTTTTATCCCGCGATCGCACCTCCTTCGCAGCGACAATATGGAAGCCCTGATGGGTCAAACCCTGACGGTCACGGTTCTGGAGGTTAACCCTGAAAAACAAAAGCTCGTCCTCTCTCACCGGTTAGCCGAACGTGCCAACTGCATGAGCAATCTGGAAGAGGGTGGTCTGTTTACGGGAACCGTTGTCAGCATCAAGCCTTACGGTGCGTTTGTTGATCTCGGTGGTGTCACCGGGCTGTTGCACGCGCGGCAAATTAGCCAAAAACGCCCGAATGACGTGGAAGAAGTCCTGACGGTAGGTCAAGAAATTAAGGTCATTATTGGCGAGATTGACGAGTGGGAAAAGAAAATTTCACTCGTGACCAAAACCCTCGAAACCTACCCCGGCGAAATTCTCGAAAAGTTCGAGGCGGTGATGGAAGCGGCGGAAGAGCGCTGGGCAGCGGCGAAGGAAGCCAAGGGCGAAACGGTGAATAAGCCGGAAGCGGTCGTGATGAAAGATTAAGTCAGGATGTATAGGGAGTCGAAGATCGCGTTTCGACTCCGCTCAACGCTCCTGGACTAGGCTTTGGGTCACGTTCCAAGCACACCGTACCAATCGGGTCAACCTTAGTCGCGCACAAATACCGTGCCGTTGGGTTTGTCGATGAGCGTGATGCCTTGGGCTTTGAGTTCATCGCGAATCTGATCGCTTTCAGCAAAATTACGATCAGCTCGTGCTTGCTGGCGCTGGGCGATTAAATCCTCGATCGCCGCATCCGTTAAGCCCTCATCGCCTGCGGTGGCCGCTGTAGATGTTGCCACCAAGCCCAAGACCCCCGCCAGTTCCACCAGAGTCGTCCATTGGTGGCGTAACTCGTCCACTGGTGTCGTCAGCGCTTCCCCATGCACAAGCAAATTCCCCGCACGCCGTAGATCCTTCGCTAGCTCAAACAAAATCGCCAGCGCTGCCGATGAGTTGAAGTCATCGTCCATCGCTGTTTGAAATTTATCGACCACCTCCGGCAGTGGTTCCAACGTCGCTGAAGATTCCCCACCCCAGCCCAGCGTTGCGCCAAAGCGATCGCCAAAGGTCAAGCCGTCATTAAAAGTCTGCCAGCCGCTCGTTGCCGAGGCGATCGCCTCTTCGGTAAAGTCCAACGGCTTGCGATACTGCGCTTGCAGGATAAACAGGCGAATCACCATCGGCTCGACGGTTTCGAGCAAATCGCGAATGGTGGTGAAATTGCCGAGGGATTTCGACATTTTTTCGCCGTTGACACGCACCATGCCGTTGTGCGCCCAGTAGGTCGCTAGAGGGTTTGCCCGTCGCGCCTTCCGATTGGGCGATTTCGTTTTCGTGGTGCGGAAACACCAGATCGCCGCCGCCGCCGTGAATGTCGATCGAGTCGCCCAGCCGCGATCGGATCATCGCTGAACATTCGATATGCCAACCTGGACGACCTTGACCCCAGGGCGATTCCCAAAAGGGTTCACCCGGTTTGGCCGCTTTCCAGAGGGCAAAGTCAAACGGGTGACGCTTTTTCGGGTCGCCCGATCCCGCATCGACCCGCCCGCTCGCACCGGACTGCATCTGGTCTTCGCTGCGGCCTGATAGCTTGCCATAGCTCGGAAACTTCTGCACGGCGTAGTACACGTCGCCACCGGCAGCGTAGGCCAGGTCACGATCGATCAACGTTTGGATCAGGTCGCAGATTTGCGGGATGTGTTCCGTGACGCGAGGATAGTCGTCAGCGTCTTTGACATTTAAGCGGCGCAAATCCTCAAAGTAGCTGGCGATATAGGTTTCGGAAACCTCCGCCATCGTGCAGTCTTCGGCGATCGCCCGGTTGAGGATTTTATCGTCAATATCGGTAAAATTTTGGACGTACTGCACATCGTAGCCGCGCCAGATCAGGTAACGTCGCGCAGTATCCCAGGTGATATATGATCGCGCGTGTCCCAAATGGCAATGGTCGTACACCGTGACACCACAGCAATACATCTTGACCGTTCCCGGCTCGATCGGGGTGAAGGTCTCTTTTTGGCGGGTTTGTGTGTTGTAGATAACGAGGGACATGAAAGCGGGGATGACGTTAGTAGCGTCTCGATAAGCGGTTTGGCAGCGCTTTTAAGAATATCTCCGATCGTGCGACACTCGCGCGAATTCAAGACTTGAGTAACGTACCCTTTGGGCAATTCCACAGCGAAATCCGCAGATCACCCAGCAAGCGGCTTGAGATCATACCGGTTCGTTTCATTCGTTGGGAAGACTTCAGGTTTCATTGCATTGATCGCTCGGATTGAGCGTTGCATCGATATCCGTTAAATCGGTCAGCTCTGGCTCAATCTTAGCAATCGCAGGTCGGCGCGACTCAAACCAGCGCACGGCAGCAAAAATCAGGGTGATCGTCACCAACGCCCAAAAGCCAAACTGCGCGATCGCTTCCAGCAACTGTTCGAGCGGGACAATCTGACCCACGGTAAACGCCAAGGTCACAATGACAAACGCCCAGACGATCGCCCCCGCCGCATTGCACAGGAAAAAACGACCGTAGGGCATCCCCGAAATTCCGGCCAGGGGGCCAGCAAAAATACGCAGTAACGCGATAAATCGACCAAAAAACACAGCTTTATCTGCATTCGCGCCAAATTGCGCCCTGACCGCCTCTAACCGCACCGTTTCCACCTGAAACAGCTTCGCCACTCGCAAAATCAACGACCAACCGCCCCACTTCCCCAGCCAATAACCGAAGTTATCGCCCACGATCGCCCCCGCGATCGCGCAACTCAGCACCCCCTGATACTTCAGCTCCCCCTCACCCGCCAGAAAACCACCGACGACCGTAATCGTTTCGCCAGGAATCGGAATACCCGCATTTTCGAGCGATATCCCAAGAAAAACCGCCCAGTAACCGTATTGACGCGCTATTTCTTCAATGAAGTCGAGCGAGATCGGTTCTGTCATGCTGTTTGGAGTGTGAAAACTGTAATGCGGCTGCGGCGAACGAGTGCGACCGTTAATCCGGCTGCTTCTCGAATTATAGAAGTGTTCGTGAAGAACATGTTGCAATTTCGCGATGAAATTGACCAAATTCTAAAAAAAAGAGAAGGGCGCTATACAAGGCTAAAACAGGCTTTAAACAATACTTTCTAAAGCGGGTTTTACAGAATCATAGGTATAGCTAAAACCTGTTTCAAGAGTTTTGCGGGGTAACACTTGCTGGCCTTGTAACACCACCTGCGCCCCTTCTCCGAGCAGCAGTTCTAGGGCAAACGGTGGCACGGGTAGCCAGGAGGGACGATTGAGTACATCGCCGAGGGTTTGGCACAGGGCTGACATGCGGACGGGGTTGGGCGCGGTGGCGTTATAGATGCCGGTGTAGCGATCGTCGGTGAGCGCTGCGAGGATGAGTCCGACCACGTCATCGATGTGAACCCAGGAAAACCATTGCTGACCGGAGCCGATCGGCCCCCCGGCGAACATCTGGAACGGCATCAGCATTTTGCTAATCGCGCCGCCATTCCCCAGGACAATTCCGAGGCGCAAAATCGCGAGGCGCGTGCCGCACTCTTTCACTTTGCTCGCTTCCTGCTCCCAGGCTTCGCAGACGCTAGCGAGAAAATCACGCCCTGAAGCACTGGTTTCATCAAAGGTTTCGGTTTCGCTGGTTCCGTAGTAGCCGATCGCGGAGGCGTTGACCAGTACTGCCGGTTTCTCGTCGGCCTTGGCGATCGCCTCGACCAATGTTCGCGTCGTCAGTTGGCGACTTTCATAAATTTCGTGCTTCCATTCCGGCGACCAGCGCCGATCGATCGGCGCACCGGCCAGATTCACCACCGCGTCACAGCCAGAAATTTTCGCCTGCCAGTCACCGGACTGCTTCGGTGTATACGGCACAATCTCTAGGCTGGGATACTCCGCTGAGGGAAAGCGCGATCGAGCGTGGGCTAGCTCGCGGGTGAGGATAACGAGGCTATGGTTATCTTGGCGGAGACGTTGAACCAAACGTTGGCCAACAAATCCAGTAGCTCCGGCGATCGCGACTTTCATGGGGGTACTAACAAGCGTTAACGTTACGGTCTTTCACTGTAGAACGTATCGCGTCAGCTCAACCTTTTCAATCTCGCTTAAGCTTTGGTTGCGGTGGTAACAATTTCATGAATCGCGCTGCAAACTGCTTCGACGCGATCGCTCCCCAAACCGGGAAACATCGGCAGCGACAGGATTTCGTGACAGAGCGCCTCAGCATTGGGAAACGCGCCCTCGCTGTAGCCTAGGTGAAGATAGCCCGGTTGACGGTGACAGGGAATGGGGTAGTGGATGCCGGTGCTGATGTGCCGATCGCCGAGGGCATGGCCGAGGGCTTCGCGGGTGATGGGGGCGCGATCGCTCAGGTGCAGGACGTAGAGGTGGTAGATATGGCCGACGCCGCTATCGTTGCGGATGGGCGTGATGCCGTATTCCGCGAGGGGAGCGAGCAGGCGATCATACTGGGCGGCGCAGGCATTGCGATCGCGATTCCACTCTGGTAAATGGGGCAATTTAGCATTGAGAATGGCGGCCTGAATCGTGTCGAGACGGCTGTTGGTTCCCGGTTCGGTGTGAAGATATTTTTTCGGTGCGCCGTAGTTGCGTAGGGTGCGGACATGATCGGCAACGGTGGCGTCACGGGTGACCACCATTCCGCCGTTACCAAAAGCGCCAAGATTTTTAGCTGGGTAGAAGCTGTAGGCGGCAGCTTTGCCGATCGACCCGGCCACGTAGCCGTCCCGTTCAGCGAGATGCGCTTGGGCGGCGTCTTCAAAAATGATCAGGTGGTGGCGTTCGGCTAAGTCGATTAATCGGAGGGGAGGAACGAGTTGACCGTACAGATGAACCGGGACGATCGCCTTGGTTCTGGGGGTGATCGCTGCTTCCGCAGCGTCGAGATCGATCAGTGCGGTTTGGCGATCGCAATCGACGAACACCGGTGTTGCACCCGTATGAATGACACCGATCACCGTGGCGATAAACGTATTCGCGGGAACGATCACCTCGTCTCCCGCACCGACTCCGCAGGCTTGCAGCCCAAGGGCGATCGCGTCCGTGCCACAGGCCACACCAATCCCGTAGGTCGCCCCACTCGCCTCCGCAAACGCCGCCTCAAACTCCCGCACATCCTGCCCTAGGATAAAATCGCCACGTAGCAAGACCTGTTTGATGGCGGCGTCAAAGTCCGCTGCGAGCGGTGTATGCATCGGTGCAAAATCAACAAACGGAATTGGGTTGCCTTTGGATGCGGTGCGAGGTGTGGTAGTGGTGGGAGTTAGAGTCACGGTGAGGGGTCTCGGGTAGCGGTGGATGGAGATGAACTACGCTCAATTGCCGATCGTGCAATGAACGAAATGAATAAATTGCGCGTTTCCCAACTCTAGCCCGATTCATTAGAATCGACGTTATTCAAGGCTGACCCGACATCTTTCCTCACGAAATTGTGCGCAATTGTGCGCAATTGTGCGCGACTGTCTTCGGTCTTACCGCAAAAGCTGACCCCGATCGCGGACTAATTTTTCGGTCAGTTCAGCCAGTCGATCAAGTTGAGGCTTCAGGCGTTCGGCGCGTTGGCGATAGGTGCGTTTTTTGTGCAATGCCGCACGTGCGAGGTCATCCCGTCCGCGATTGATGGCCTGTTGCGCCACCATATCCCACGCTTTCAGCTCACGCACCGCCTCGTTATATTGCGGCTGTAGCTCATCCCACGACTGTTTAATGCTACCCAGCGCCCCTTCGAGTAACTCCGCCGCTCCGGGTTTGCCTTCGAGCGATCGAAACACCTCGCGCTCAACTTGATCGGGCTGCATATTCGCCACGATCGGCACAAACTCACGCACCTGACGACTCGAACTCACCCCGGTTTTACACCAGGTCGCGAAATGTTCACAGTTATTGAACAGCAAGTTATATTTTTGCTCGCCGATCCGACTGCGGGCGCGTTGCACTACGCTGTCAGCGATGTGACACGTCGCGTACTCGCGTTTTTGAATCACGCCACCCTGGGAAAATTCCTCGATCGCAGTCTGACGCACCGTGGCCTCTTCCGTTCGCTTGGAGTAGTGAATTACCGTCCCGTCACCCGCATCGATGCCATGATGCTCGTAGATCCCATCGAGCTGAAGCAAGGGGCGAATGACGTAAATCTGATCGCCGTAGGCCATAGGAAAAAGGAAAGACAGATTTCAATTCGATCCAATCAATTAAATTAGGGCTGACGCAGACCTCGATGCAGACCTCTGAAGTCCCCACAAAATCCCGTGACTTGAGCAAATCAGTAACTTTGAGACCTCAGAGGTCTTGGCAATTTCGCGATGATTGCATCCGAGTATCGCTCCAGAAGTCAAACTTTTTGGAAAAGTTCGACTTCTCAACTCGGGATACTCCTATAAGCCTTCAATGTTGCTGCTAATAATCTGCTGTTGTTCCGGCGTCAAGATTGAGGCCGCCTGAAAGCCGAAAACCTGCACAATAAAATCGAGTTGTGATTTCTGTTGCTCCGAGAGATTCATGGCCTTCACGGCAGCGTCAAAGTCACCACCGCTGCGATCGAGCGTGGTTTGAAATTGGGTTTGTTGTTCGATCGAAATGACCGAGACGATTTGCTCACGGGTGGTATCGACGATGGTATAAAGCCGCGAATATTGTTCCTCCGAGAGGTCGATGCCGTCCATGACGGGGAGCGTCGTGACCGTATCGAGTAATGCCTGTGTACCCATTGCATCGATGCTATCGACACTGCTGTTTTTGTGGCTACTGGTCGGGGCGATCGAGGTTGGGGCGGCGATCGAAGCGGGAAGGGTGGCGATCGAGAGGGATAGAGCGGCGACAGCGGCAAGGGGGCGAATCAGGCCAAGGGACTGGATCGACATCATGGAGGAGCATCCGATAGAGTGTGAGCTAAGACGGTACGGATCGCAGATAGATACGAGGGGTTCGCAGGGGCAACCCGTGGTTGTCTGGTCGCATCACGCGATCGTCCTGCCCTTTTGTAACACTACCCATGAGCAAAATCACAACGATGCAGACTGTTTTACAACTGGTACGCGGAATTCGAGACCCCTGGCAAAAGCTCTTACAGCGCGGTTATCGACAGCTCACAACAAAATTGATCGCCACGATCGTCTTGGCTGTAATCTGCGGTGGTTTGATCGGATCTCCGAGCGCGATCGCAGCGGAGTTTGCGATCGCGCCAGATGCCGATTTAGTCAATGGCGCAGCAGTGTTTGAGGCGACCTGTGCGGGTTGCCATGTGAATGGTGGCAACATCCTGCGACGCGGCAAAAATCTCAAAGCGCGAGCCTTAGCGCGAAATCAGGCGGATAGCCTGGAAGCCATCAGCGCGATCGTGATGAACGGCCAAGGAATTATGTCCGCCTATGGCGATCGGCTATCGGCGGACGAGATCCGCGATGTGGCATCCTATGTGCTCGATCGGGCGAATTCAGACTGGAAATAGACCCGTTGGATGGGAGTAATTCGGGGTAATGATGCCAATGATGTGATCAGAGCGCAGCCTGCGTCCTGTCTAATGCTTGAAAATCGGCACAATCCACGCCAAAATCACGCTCACCAAGATCGCGCCTTCCAAAATTTGCAACCCACCCGGTAAACGCTGCCATTCCAGCTTAAATGTCGAGAATCCGCGCCACCAACCCTGCACCTGCTCACCCCAGCGAGTCGGGCTATCGGTGGGACGATAGCTCCAGCGCCAAATTGACTGCAAGAGCGGGACACCACCAATCCGAGCCGACACCAAGGTATGAGCCGCAATGCAGCCGATCATAATTACCCACGAAACCAGATGCGCAGAGTACCAAAAGTGATGTAATTCGCCCTTGGGTAACCAAGTTACGTCCATCATTTTGCCGGAGAAGACGGCAAAGGCGAGGGTGACTAGGCTAAGGGTATTGATGACACGGTGGAGGCTATAATGACCGATCGGCTGGTCGAGGTGTTGCATCTGGGCGATCGTATCCGGTTGAATGAGGCGTCGCGCTCCCCGATGGCAGGCATAAACCAACAGCAACGGCAGCATCAAAAGAGTGAATAAGCCAAACGTACCGTGTATGCCTTCAATATCTTTGAATTCGGGCAAAAAATAGCCCCAACGCCGATCAAATGTATCGTATGTCCAGTATGCGGTTAGGATTGCGGCGATCGTTATGATGCCGGTGATGCTGTGCAGTAAGCGCAGTAGGAGTGGTTGATAGGGTTGACGGTGGGTAGGCATTGTCTGCGTTGTTTGATAAGGCCGCAAGAGTTCGTGTTGTTGCGCTTGAGCGAAAGAAACCACAGAGAAATTGATGATGTGGTATGGCAATTAAACTAGTCTAATTGAGATTAAGATGCATTAAAGAAACCCATATTTATGCTCAAATTGTTTGTCCTTGCTTATATTGAACAGGGAATGATAATCATTCTCGTGTTAGGATTAACCAGCATTGTTTCTACTTTTGCGGTGTGAATGGCCTCATGAATGCAAGTAAAGAATGGACTTGTATCTCCAGTTGTAGGTGAGCGAATTCGCGCTAAAAACGTTAATTTGAGGAGTATTTTTCTGTGACTTTAAAGTTGGATCGATGGCTGAGTATGGAGTTTAATTGGGCAGGCTCGTGGGCTGTATCCTCTGTACTGTTTGGGATACTGGCAGCAACACAGCCTGCTCAAGCGGATGAATTGACGATCGTGGAGGTTGATGCAACCCCATCGGCAAGACAAGAAAACCCGATTGATATCTTGGATGTCGAGGCGATCAGTCCTGCGGATCAGACCTTTAATCAGGTCACGTCCGTCTCACAACTTTCGGATGTGCAGCCTACAGACTGGGCGTTTCAAGCGCTGCAATCTTTGGTGGAGCGTTACGGCTGCATTGCGGGCTATCCCGACGGAACCTTTCGGGGCGATCGCGCCCTCACCCGTTACGAATTCGCCGCTGGTCTTAATGCGTGCCTTGACCAAATTTTGGCGCAGGTTGGCGGAGATGGCCTTGATCCGGGCGATCTCGATACGATTCAGCGTCTTCAGGATGACTTTGCCGCGCAGTTGGCTAGCCTACGCGGTCGGGTCGATAGCCTCGAATCGCGCATCGATACAGTCGAAGCGCAGCAATTTTCGACCACGACAAAGCTTGAAGGCGCGGTGATTTTCTCGCTGTATGGCATTGCCGCAGGCGATCGCGCCGACGGAATCAACGCCGATCGCGTGACCGGCTTCGGTCATCGGACTCGCCTCGAATTTCTCAGCAGTTTCAGCGGCGAAGATCAGCTCCTGATCCGACTGCAATCGAGTAATATTCCTGGCTTTGGGGATGCACTCGGCACACCGGAAGGTGACCTGTTCTACGCGGACGATAACGGCAGCAATGTCGAAATCGACGCTCTGAACTACAGCTTTCCGATCGGCGATAAACTCAATGTCGTCCTATCCGCCAATGCCGGAGCCTCGGATGATTTCGCTAGCACCGTGAATCCGTTCCTCGACGGCGATGGCAACAGCGGTGCACTCTCGCGCTTTGCCACCCGCGCCTCCATCTTTTACCTCATCGAACAATCCGGCATTGGTCTCGAATACGCCCTGAGTGACGATTTCACCCTGAGCGCGGGCTACTATGCTGCTAACGCGGCGGACTCTTCACCCGGTGCGGGACTGTTCGACGGCCCCTTCGGCGCGTTGGGTCAAGTGGCCTTCCATCCTAGTAATGACTTTGAACTCGCGTTAACTTACCTACGTTCCTACGGCCTCGAAACCGGCACGGGCAGCACGCTCTCGAATTTCGGATCGTTCCTCGAAAATCGCTTTGGTGAAACAGCAGCGGTGTCGAGTGATGCGTTTGGGGCGCAGATGTCGTGGCAGTTTGCGGATTGGGCGGCGCTGGGCGGTTGGGTTGGTTATGTGAATAGCGAAACCACCAAGGCGATCGGCGCGATCGATTCCGGAGCCGAGATCGATAGCTGGAACTGGGCGGCGAGCTTGGCGTTTCCCGATCTGTTTGGCGATGGTAACTTAGCTGGGATTGTCGTCGGTCAAGAGCCGCGTGTTACGAATGTGAGTAACTCCTTGGAGCGTGCCGGTATTACCGATGATGACGATACATCACTCCATATCGAAGCGTTTTACTCGTGGCAGGTCACTGACGGGATCACGAT
>JAAUPN010000125.1 GCA_012033105.1 Coleofasciculaceae cyanobacterium RL_1_1 | reverse complement strand
GGTCTTCTCTGCATTAGCGGCGGTATCTGGCACATTCTCACCAAACCTTGGCTGGGCGCGTCGTGCGTTCGTCTGGAATGGTGAAGCTTACCTGTCGTACAGCGTTGGTGCGCTGTCGCTGATGGCGTTCATCTGCTCGGCGTTCATCTGGTTCAACAACACGGTTTACCCCAGTGAGTTCTACGGCCCGACCAACGCGGAAGCATCGCAGGCTCAGTCCTTCGTCTTCCTCGCTCGTGACCAAAAACTCGGTGCAAACATCGGTTCGGCTCAAGGTCCGACCGGTCTGGGTAAATACCTGATGCGATCGCCGACGGGTGAAATCATCTTCGGTGGTGAAACGATGCGTTTCTGGGACTTCCGTGGTCCTTGGCTTGAGCCGCTACGCGGCCCTAACGGTCTTGACCTCAACAAGCTCAAAAACGACATCCAACCGTGGCAAATTCGTCGTGCGGCTGAGTACATGACGCACGCGCCGAACGGTTCGATCAACTCGGTGGGTGGCATCATCACCGAGCCGAACTCGGGCTTTAACTACGTTAACCCCCGTGCTTGGCTGGCTGGTTTCCACTTCATCATGGCCTTCTTCTTCTTGGTGGGTCACCTCTGGCACGCTGGCCGCGCTCGCGCTGCTGCTGCTGGTTTTGAGAAAGGTATCGATCGCAAGACCGAAGCTGTTCTCAACATGACGCCGCTAGACTAAGAGCGACGTATTGAGACTGAAGCCGGTTTAATTAATATTAAAACTGGCTTCACACGAAGAAAGTATTTTAAGAAGCCTCCACAGTCTGTGGAGGCTTTTTTATTCCAGGTACTGTGAGGTCTTCGGCTGATCTCAGCTCGAATCGACGGGCTACGGCAAAAGGTTCGATAATCGCTGCACGATGTAGGATTTTTGAGTGAGGTTAGATCGTTCTGGTAGCCTAATGACAGCTTTTTGTGGTGTGTGTTTCGATCTAGTCGAACAGGCATCACGTGATCGATAGTATTAAAACGTTTACAACGCAAGGATTCGGGAATGGTACTGACGAACGAGATCGACGTGGCCCAACCTATGTCTTCCCAGCAAGAGTTCGATCTTCAAGCTTTTTTACAGGCCGGTAAGGCGGAAGTCGAAGTTGCGCTGGATCGATCGCTACCGGTGATTTACCCGGAAAAGATTTATGAGTCGATGCGCTACTCGCTGCTGGCGGGTGGCAAGCGGTTGCGGCCTATTTTATGTCTGGCGACGTGCGAGATGATGGGCGGTACGCGCGAGATGGCGATGCCGACAGCGTGCGCTCTGGAGATGGTGCATACCATGTCACTGATTCACGATGATCTGCCTGCCATGGACAATGATGATTATCGTCGTGGTCGCTTGACGAATCACAAGGTGTATGGGGATGATGTCGCGATTTTGGCTGGGGATGGCTTGCTGGCCTATGCGTTCGAGTTCATCGTGGTGCAAACGAAAGATGTACCGGCGGATCGGTTGCTTGATGTGGTGATGCGCTTGGGTCGTGCGGTGGGTGCTGCGGGACTAGTGGGCGGTCAGGTTGTGGATCTTGAATGCGAGGGCAAAGGTGATGTGCCGATCGAGACGCTGAATTTCATCCACAATCACAAGACGGCGGCGCTGCTAGAGGCGAGCGTGGTTTGTGGTGGCTCGATCGCGGGCGCAGATGCCATGATACGTCGCGTCTGAGTCGTTATGCTCGGAATATCGGCCTTGCATTCCAAATTATCGATGATGTGCTCGATATCACGGCTTCATCGGAGGATCTGGGTAAAACGGCTGGTAAAGATTTAGCCGCGCAAAAAACAACTTACCCGAGCTTGCTGGGACTGGACGAGTCTAAGCGTCAAGCCTTCGAGCTGCTGGAACTGGCAAAAGCGGAGCTTGAACCCTACGGAGATCGAGCCGTGTCCCTCAAGGCGATCGCTGATTTTATCGGTAATCGTAATCACTAGGAGCTGTCATTCAATTTTTAGCGCTGATCTCGTAGGGGTTACAAGCCCTAGCTCTTTTGTTAGGGCGGGCGTTCAACCGCTTGCCCGATAGAGTTCTACGATTAATGGATGACACGCCCTAGGGTGGATACTGGTTATTCCCTAACATTCTCGAATTAGCAAGGAGACAGAATGCAAGAGTTCGCGCCGGTTTTCGGGAACCAACCGCTGATGGTTGCACTTGCAGCTTGTTTTATTGCCCAACTCTCAAAGCTGCTCGTGAGTTTGGCACAGCGTAAACAGCTCGATTTTCGTATCCTGTTCGGCTCGGGCGGTATGCCGAGTTCTCACTCAGCGCTGGTTACCGCGTTGGCGATCGCGATCGGTCGTGTCGAAGGCTGGCAGAGTTCCGCCTTTGCCATTTCGATGACGCTCGCCTTTATTGTCATGTATGACGCTGCCGGTGTGCGGCAGGCAGCGGGCAAACAGGCCAAAGTTCTCAATCAGATTGTTGAGGAGTTATTTCAGGAAGATCCCCACCTCAGCGAAGAAAAGCTAAAAGAGCTGTTAGGACATACACCATTTCAAGTGATCATCGGCGCGATTCTAGGAGGAGCTGTCGCTTGTTTAGTCAGTGTTGCTTAAGTCGGAGTCAGAAAGGTACAGATTCAGCTCACAATCGTGGGTACATCGGCACAACCGATGAGAAAACTGAAATCACTGTGAGATACTGCAACACAGACTAAGAACTCTGACCCATTCCGGATCTATCTGCCGTGAAAGCAATTACTCTCCTCGGATCAACCGGCTCTATCGGAACGCAAACCCTCGATATCCTTGAGCACAATCCCGATCGATTTCGGTTAGTGGGGATTGCGGCAGGCAATAACGTCGAACTTTTGGCGCAACAAATCCGACAGTTTAAGCCGGAAATTGCGGCGATTCACAATGCGGACAAGTTGGCGGAACTGGCGGCGGCGATCGCCGATCTCGATGATAAGCCGCAATTGCTGGCCGGTGCGGACGGGATTGCAGAGGTGGCACGGTACGGCGATGCGGAAGCGGTGGTGACGGGGATCGTCGGTTGTGCGGGGCTGTTGCCGACGATCGCGGCGATCGAAGCCGGTAAGGATATCGCCCTGGCGAACAAAGAAACGCTGATCGCTGGGGGGCCAGTGGTTAACCCGTTGATTGCCAAACACGGCGTTAAGCTACTCCCAGCGGATTCGGAACATTCCGCAATTTTCCAATGTTTGCAAGGTGTCCCGGCAGGCGGGTTGCGTCGGATTATCCTAACGGCATCGGGTGGTGCGTTCCGTGATTGGCCGGTGGAAAGATTAGCAGAGGTGACGGTGGCCGATGCGATTACCCATCCCAATTGGTCGATGGGTCGCAAGATTACGGTGGATTCGGCGACGTTGATGAATAAGGGGCTGGAGGTCATCGAGGCGCATTATCTCTTTGGCGTGGATTACGACGATATTGAGATCGTGGTGCATCCGCAAAGCATTATCCATTCGGCGATCGAGCTGCAAGATACGTCGGTGCTGGCACAAATCGGCTGGCCAGACATGCGGTTGCCGCTGCTCTATGCGATTTCCTGGCCGGAGCGTGTGCCTGCGCCGCTAGAAAAATTTGATTTTGTCAAATCCGGTGATCTGACGTTCCGCGCTCCGATCGGGCGAAATATCCCTGTACTGGATTTGGCCTACGCGGCGGGTCGGTGCGGGCGGTTCGATGACGGCGGTATTGAATGCGGCCAATGAGCAGGCCGTGGCGCTGTTTTTGGAGGAGCAAATCAGCTTTTTGGAGATTCCCCAAACGATCGAAGCCGTGTGCGATCGTCACCGCACGGATCTGATGGCGACACCGAGTCTGGAGGATATTTTGGCGGTCGATCGCTGGGCGCGGGATGCAGTCGATGCGATCGTGGCCGATATGGATAAACGGGCAACTGTTTTGGCTTAAATTCGGCTTTAAAAGTTACAGATCGCAGACTAAACAGGAGATCGCGATAAATCATCAACCTCATGCGATTTAAAACGCTCCGAAAACTCGTCAAATTTAATCATGCGCTTCAAGCCTTCTGGTTTCATAGCAGCGGTGAATGGCGCTGGCTAGATACCAAACGCTTGAGTGTGACCAGTTTGAATCGTCTGCTGTGGCAAGAATCGGTTCCCTCACTGGCTTTCTTTACGATGCTAGTTTTGTCAGGGATTATTGCAACCGCAGGGCTACTGTCGGGCAGTACCGCAACAGTAATCGGCGCAATGATTGTTGCACCGTTAATGGGGCCGATTATTGGGATTTCCTATGCGTTTTCTGTGGGAAATCGTCGGCTAATTCGACGATCGTTTTTGACGATCGTGTTTGGTACGATCGCAACCATTGTCAGCGCGATTCTAATTTGTAAACTCACAGGACTCCAAACCCTAACCCCAGAAATTTTTGCGCGGACAGAACCGACTCTACTCGATCTGCTAGTGGCGATCGCAGCGGGCGCAGCGGGCGCGTATGCCAAACTCACCCCGCGTATTTCCAATGCCTTTCCAGGGGTCGCGATCTCCGTTGCCCTGGTTCCTCCCCTCAGCATTATTGGTATCGGATTAGCGCTGGGAAATACCAGTGTTTGGATCGGTGCGGCAACACTTTGGATCGCCAATCTGACCGGTATTATTCTGAGCGGCGTCCTGATTTTTTTATGGCAGGGATACGGCTCACTTCAACGTGCAAAGGGTGGGCTAATTTTATCTCTCGGTGTTGTGATTTTGATTTGCATTCCCCTTGGGATTTCCTTTGAGCGGCTACTATCTAAATCCAAAAATCGCCAGATTGTCCGGTATGCGGTGGAAACCCAGCTTGCGATGGTTTCCTATGATGTCCGATCCATCAAACTTTCTGAGCGTGATCAGGTGCTATTGGTCGAGGTTGAAGTTAGCGTTAAAGATCAGCAGCAAATGACGGCAGCGAATGTACAAAGCATTCAATTTAAGTTGCAAGAGTTATTAGATCAGCCGGTTTTCTTACGAGTGAAAGTTTTTGATATTCAAGAATTTTCTGCACCTGTGGGAATCGAACTATAATGCTCTCAACTGAATGATCAAATATAGTCAGTTCAATCATTCTCAGAACATATCGAATGTGATACGAAATCCGCTTGTGTCTGGGTTCCGATCGTCGCGCTTAGTGAAAACCGCACTTCGACTCCGCTCAGTGCTCATTGGAGTTTTTCATTGTCTCCACAAGCCGAGCCGGATTTGGTATGAGTTCGGGATCAGCAAATTTGATCAAACAGACGAAGACTCTCGCGATCACATCGACAGTAACGATCGAATCGCCGCATTAATGGCCTGCCCCGCCGACACACTCAGCGACCACCACCCATCAACCCCGCAGATAAACGCCCCGGACGCGATCGCCAGTAACACCAACCGCCGCATCGGCAAGACCTTCCACGATCGCTGAAGTTCCTGTAAACTCTGGGCTGTAGCAGGAATGGATATTGATGAGGTCGGGGTTGTTGTACTGGATTTGGAGCTGTCACCATCCGGTTCAAACCCCGGTTCAAACCCCGGCTCAAACGAAATCAGCCGTAACGCCTCTAGCGCCGATCGCGCACTGTCAAACCGCTCCGCCACCTCGTTCGCCACGAGCTTCGCTAACCACTGCCCGCGCCGGGGGAGGCAACTGTGGCACCGGCGCGATCGACCTCCAGGCGAAAGCCCGTACCGATCCAGTCCCCAACGCAATCGCTCGGTGTTCCCGTCAGCCAACATACCAGCGTTGCCCCCAAGCCATACAAATCCGTCGCTGTCGTCAGCGGTCGATTCAAGATCTGCTCAGGCGCCATAAACCCCATCGTGCCACGAACCAAACTCGATGCTGTCCCTTCGCCTGTGCCGCTCACGCCACGCCGTGCAAAGCCAAAATCCACCAGAAAAATTTCACCGATGTCGGACAGTAGAATATTTTCGGGCTTAAGGTCTCGGTGCAAAATCGGCGGGGTGCGGCTTTGGAGGTACACCAAGATTTCGAGCAGGTCGATCGCGATTTGACGAGCGGTCGCTAGGTCGATGGCGGGATTTGGAGCGGTGATCCGCTGCGCGAGGGTGGGTGCATCTTTGTAGGTTTGCACGAGGTAGATGGCGTGATCGGTCTCGAGCTGTTCGATGTAACTCGGAATGCCGGAATGGTCGATCGCTTGCAAAATCTCGAACTCGCGGGCGATCGCGTCGTAGCCCTGCCAATTGCCGCCCGTTTGGGCGAATTGAAATTCTTTGATCACGACCTTGGATGGTTCGAGTTTAGGGTCGGGTTTAGAGTCGGGTTGATGGGGATTGCAGGGATGGGCAAGGTAGGTGACACGCCCACCGGTCGCATTTGTGCCGAGGATACGATCAATCTGATAGCGTCCCGCAAGGGTTGGCGGCGCGATCACTGGAGGGATAGGCTCGCTTGCAGGAGAGAAATCGGCAGGATCGGGGATCTCGTTCACAGGAATTACGATGGGATAGTAGCGATCAGTCGTGATCGGTTAGCCCGAGTGAGCGTCATGATGAGTTTCATTACTAAGTAGCCCAAGTCAAAAAATGGATTGATTTCAGGGAATGAGACCTTTGAGGTTTTGAAAAACTCAAAGGTCTGAAGTTACTATTCTGCCGCAAAATCTAGCTCGTGAATATTCCAAAATGCACCGCCAAGGGCAGAGTATTGGATATTTTCAAGGTTGTTGCGTACGGCCTGCATCGAGAGCGGATTTACCAGGTAGATAAACGGTAAGTTTTCCTGGGCGATAATTTGAGTTTTACCGTAGATTTCACGCCGTTTTACTTCATCAAATTCCTGTGATCCCTGAACATATAAATCTGCAATTTCTTGTTCCCAATCATCTACAACACGATCGAGCAGTGGCGGATCGCTGCGGTCTTGATTGAAACTATGGAGCCGTCCATCCACTGACCAAATGGTTGAGCCGCCGTGGGGTTCAATACCGCCCGTAAAGCCGATTAAATGGCATTCCCAATCCAGGCTATTGGTGAGTTTTCCGACTAAGTTATTAAAGTCGATCGGGGTGAAATTGACCTCAATACCGATCTCACTCAAATCTTGCTTGACCTGAGCGCCCAGAGCTTCGCGGACTTGGTTGCCTGCATTGGTGATCAGTGAAAATGTGACGCGATTACCTTGGCTGTCGAACAATTCGCCGCTGTCGTTGTAGCGAAAGCCTGCCTTTTGGAGGAGATTGCGGGCTTTGTCGGGGTTGTATTCGTAGGTGGGGAGTCCGTCAGCCGGTGGGAGATAGTAGGGACTTTGAATCGAGATCGGCGAGTCTTGCAGTTCCCCGAGGCCGCGATAGATGTTGTCGATCGCGCGTTGACGATTCAGACCATAGGCGACAGCTTGACGAAATTCGAGGGTATTAAACCAAGCCGATTTAATCGGATCGACTAAGGGTGTACCATCGGCATTTTTGCCACGATTCAAGTTGAAGCAAATAAAAGTTGTACCGAGGGCGGGACCATCTTCATAAATGGTGAAATTCCCGCGTTTTTCTTCTCGTTTTAACAAGGAAAAATACTGCGGTGCAACGCCGACAGAACTAAGGTTTCCCGCGCGAAATTGAAACAGTTGTGTATCCTGATTTTCGACCACCTGCCAGACGATTTCGTCGATGTAGGGCATGGGTCGATCAGGGTTTTCCTGTCGCCAGTAGTAGGGGTTGCGCTCGAAGATGACGCGCTGGCCGGTGATGTAGTCTTTGAGGCGATAGGGGCCGTTAACGATAATTTCGTTCGGTGGAGTTTTGGTGTTCCAGAGGGAGTTAAAGAGGGGCTTGCCCTCGGGTGTCGAGGGTGGTGACGCTGGCTTCGAGGGCGTGTTTCGGCAAAATGGCACTGCCGAGCGATCGCAAAATGGGCGAAAACGGCTCAGGCAACAGAAAATCGACGGTGCGATCGTCAATCTTTTTCACGTCCGGCAACGTGCCGCTTTTCCCGACGCGCAATACATCGCGGGTAGTGGTCGGGATCGCTTCGTTGGCGTAGATCTGCTGATAGGTAAAGACCACATCATCGGCACTGAGTGGTTCGCCATCCGACCAGCGTAGACCCTCCCGCAGGACAAACCGCACCCGTTTTGTATCTGCGGAAATCTCCCAGGATTCGGCCAAGGCAGGTTCAAGATCACCCGTGAGGCCATTCGCTTCGAGTAGACCGGTGTAGGTGTACTCAAAAATATTGGGTGATTCTTGGCTGAGGGCAGCGTTAAAGGTTTTCGGGGGGCCGAGGATGCCGGTCACGAGTTGCGGGGTGGCGGCTCTGACGCGGTAAGCTTCGAGGCTGCAACCGGTCAGACTCAAGATGCACAGCCCGATCGCGAGGTTCATGGCGATCGAGCGTGTCCAGGCTTGGCTGAATGTGTGACGCCATCGTTGCATGATGCCGTAGATTGTGGTCTGGAGCTGCATCCAACCCATTGATTTTTCGTCCTTAGCGGCTCTGCGCGTCATGCTATTTCGATCGAACATGTTTGGATTTGATCCTAATACAGCCTGAGTTCGGGATCACGTAAAGCGGTCACCGTAGTTGTAGGGTGGGCATTGCCCATCAATCCGCGTGTCGGATCAGGTTGAATGACGGTGGGTGATGCCGTATCGAATTAGACGATCGCCACTTCTCCCACCACATCCAAGCGCTTGTACGGACTGAGGGTCAGAAACGTATCCGCCAACGTATCCGCCGCCTCGGGAGCCAGCCAACCCATCTGACGCAACACATGGATCGCCACGGCATACTTGGCTCGCTTCGCCCCATCCGCCACCTTAATCGCCAAACCGGTTCCCTCACCGACGCGCCCGACGCACTGAATCCCTTCTGCACCCGCCTTACTCACCAGCGTCCCGCCACTAATCCGCATCAACTCCGTATCAAAATGCCCGTCACCACCGACATATTCCGATGGTGGGTCATGGCTCGGACGATGCGTTCGAGTTCGAGGTTGTCGCCCGAGGCGAGTTGACCGTAGAGCGAGGCCATTTGCGTCAGGGACATCAGGTAAGTCGGTGCGCCGCAGTCGTCGCGAGCCACGAGAAACTCAGCCGCCGGGATGTGCAACATTTCCGCGAGCTTTTCGAGAATGAGCTGTTGGACGGGATGCGACGGGCTGAGATAGTCACCGAGCGGCCAGTTGCGAAGCTGACAAACGGCGAGCATTCCTGCGTGTTTACCCGAACAGTTATGTTCGAGGGGCGATGTTTTGCCGTCGGGAATGGGGCATTGCAGGTAGCCCGGTTCGAGATCGCAACACCATAAAATCCGAAACGCACGGCGGGCGTGTTCGATCGTGCCTTGGTGCGAGGCAGACATCAAGGCTAGATCGAGATCGGTCATGCCGTAGTGTTCCAGTACACCGGTCGAAGCGACGGCAAACGCCTGAAAGGGTTTGAGCGACGATCGAATGAACGTACTGGCATTGACATCGCCCGCCGATAGCAACACCCGTCCCCGACGATCGCAAACCGCGACGCTGGCGGTATGGTGCGATTCGGGAATGCCTTCCCGCAGCAGATGTACGGTGAGGTCAGGAGCGGCGTTTCGTTGAGCCATGATGGGGGATAAACGTTGCTAAACGTTGCGAAGAAATGAGTGATCGCAGATCAGAGCGAGCGCAGTTGGCTGCGATTGCCCCTAACTTGAAGGTAGCGAAAAAGTGGATCGACCGGTATTCTGCTTTGCTCAATCTTTCGTTTTCCCCCTCGTTTTACCCTTGAGTCTATGCTTGCGACCCTGGCTCGCCGTTGTGCGATCACAATCCCGACCCTGATCGCCATTAGCATCATCGTCTTTACGATCCTCGCCCTCGCTCCCGGCGACCCGATGGGTGAGTTTGCGACCAATCCGGCGATCACGGCAGAGGTGCGCGAAAATATCCGCCGATCGCTCGGTCTCGATGCACCGCTGCATGTGCGCTATTTCAAATGGGTACTGTCGTTGCTGCGGGGAGATTTGGGCTATTCGTTCAACAGCCGATCGCCCGTGTTTGATCTACTCGCCGATCGTCTCCCCACAACGCTCTGGGTCGTTGGCACGGGCTACCTGTTGGGTGTGATCATCGCCATTCCCCTCGGTACTCTATCCGCTCTGTTTCACCGTCAAACCCTCGATCGCCTCGCGACCACCTTTGCTTTTCTTTGGTTTTCGCTGCCGCCATTTCTGACCGGGTTACTCTTCATCGCCGTGTTCAGCGTCTGGCTCGGGTGGCTGCCGTTCATCTACGACAGCACGCTTCAGGTGGTGAATTTTCCCACCGCGATCGCCCAGCTCAAACAATCGATCATGCCGATCGCCGTTCTGGGTCTTTACCAAGCCGCCCTGCTCGTCCGCTTCGTTCGGTCATCCATGCTCGACCAACTGCGTCAGCCCTTCGTCCGCACCGCGATCGCCAAGGGACTCACCCAACCCGCCGTCGTCCTGCGCCACGTCCTGCGTAATGCCCTGATCCCCATCACCACCTTGGTTGCGATCGATCTGCCCAGCGTCCTGACCGGCGCGTTGGTCACCGAGCAAGTCTTTCGCGTTCCCGGCATCGGCTCACTGCTCGTCGAGTCGATCCATCGCAGCGATACCCCGGTTGTCATGGCGATCGCCTTTCTCTACGCAATTGCGATTGTTGTCTTTAATACAATCGCGGATTTACTCTATGCGATCCTCGATCCACGGGTCAGCTATCGCCAGCCCGCCGCCTAATCCCATGTTTTGACTGTGTTTATCGTGTGTTTATCGATCAATCACGATCGCCCCATCCCCCCCGTAAATTTGACCAAGTACGACAGCGTACAATGAATCAGACGAGTCATCTACCGGCTCACCCTCAATGGTTGTCCCCCTCCAGCTTTCTCCAATCCAAGATGGCATTCCCGCCTGGAATGCTTGGCGTCGGCAAAACCCGGACTCACTTCCCGATCTGAGCGGAGCCAATTTCGCACGCCAAGAACTCCGTGAAATTGACCTGAGCTTGAGTTTTCTGCGCAACGCCGATCTCAGCCAAGTTGATTTTTGTCTAGCCAACCTCGAAGAGGCCAATCTCGATGGTGCTGAGATGAGCGAGTGTGCCATGTACACCGCCAATCTCCGCTACGCCAGCCTCAAAGAAAGCAACCTCACCCAAGCCGATCTCGTCGAGGCCAGTATGGTCGGCGCCGATCTATCCCTCGCCGTGTTGCAACGCGCCCGCCTCGATCGCGCTGACCTCACCGATGCCTGTCTCTACACCACCAACCTCCGACAAGCCAGCCTGTCTAACGTCATCCTGATTCGTGCCGACATGCGCGAAGTGGATTTGACCATGGCCGATTTACGTGAGGCTGATTTACGCGAAGCGAATATGAGCTTTGCGGTGTGTTCCCTCTCCAAATTTGTTGGGGCAACCTTTTGTAAGGCCAATCTTTATCGCGCCAATCTCAGCCTTGCAAATCTGTGTGTCGCCAATTTAATGGGGGCGAATTTGTATAAAGCGAGCTTGATTGGAGCCAATATGATCAGCGCTAATTTGTACATGAGTGATATGCGATTCGCCAATATGGCACAGGTCGATTTACGGGAAGCCTGCCTCCGCATTGCCAACCTCACCGGGGCGAATTTAACCGGAGCCAATCTCGGCATGGCGAACCTCACCGAAGCGACGCTATACCGCGCCAATCTCGCCGGAGCCAACCTCTATCAGGCCAATATTCATCAGGCCAATCTCGACGGTGCGAATCTAACGGGGGCAACGATGCCCGATGGCCGCAAACATCCTTAAACGGCATTCGGTTTGCACGTTTTAAGCGTCTCAGAACTGTAATTGATGTATCAAGCTAGATTGAGCTTCGGGTTGCATTCAAGTCCGATCGCAATTCGTAATTCAGTTTGATGACTAAAGTTGATGGCTATAGCAGAAGCCGATTAGATTAGGACACTCTCGTCTAAGTTGAAAACCGCACTTCGACTCCGCTCAGTGCTCTCAGCTTTTTTGATACGTCCTAAGCAAATCGTTTTTTGCTATAAAGTTTAATTTGCTCCTAAGTCGATCAAACCAATAGACCTCTTGCATGAATCGAAAAGGCCAGCATTCGAGCACTGAGCGTAGTCGTTGGCGTAGCCTTCACTGTGCGAATAGTGCGATCACTTTTCGCGATCACACCCAGGCGATCGGCAAGCCGACGCTACGCGAACGACTCCGCTCAGCCTTGGAGATTTCGTCTTTTTCAAACCTAAAATTTTC
>JAAUPN010000124.1 GCA_012033105.1 Coleofasciculaceae cyanobacterium RL_1_1 | reverse complement strand
CGATGCCAGCACCACGGAAATTGACGATGGCCTGAGCCTGGAATACTGCGAAGACGGACGCGAACGCCTCTGGATTCACATCGCTGACCCAACGCGCTGGATGACTCCCGGCGATCCCCTCGACCTCGAAGCTCGCCGCCGCTGTACGACGGTGTACCTGCCGACGGGGATGGTTCCCATGTTGCCGGAGGAACTGGCGACGGGGCCGATGAGCTTGAATCAGGGGCAAATTTGCTGCGCTCTGAGTTTTTGTGTGGAACTGACCGCTGAGGGGGCGATCGACACCTTCAGCATTCATCCCAGCTTCGTGAAGCCAACCTATCGACTGACCTACGATGATGTCGATGAGATGTTGCACCTCCAGCTCACTAATGAGCCGGAAATTGAAGCCCTCGCCAATTACGCCAAACTGCGGCACACCTGGCGGCAATCTCAGGGATCAATTTCGATTCACATGCCGGAAACGACGGTTAAAGTGCGCGGTGATGAGGTGGATATTCAAATCATTGATGATAGCCGATCGCGCCAGCTCGTCGCCGAAATGATGATCCTCACCGGAGAAGTCGCCGCGACCTATGCCGCGAAACACGGCATCCCCGTCCCGTTTCGCGGTCAGCCTCAACCGGAGCTACCGCCCGAAGAGGAACTGTTACGCCTGCCCCCTGGTCCTGTGCGAGCCTGCGCCCTGCGTCGGTGTATGCCGCGCAGTGAAGTCGGGCTATTCGTCACCCGCCACGCCAGTCTCGGCTTGGATCACTACACCCAAGTTACGTCACCGATTCGGCGTTATGCCGATTTGTTGACCCATTTTCAGCTCAAGGCACACCTGCGGGGTTTGCGTGACGAGGAGTTGCCCTTTTCGACCGAAGAGCTGAAGCAAATCTTGCTGAGTCTTGGGTCGTCGGTGAAAGAGGCGAATTTAGTCGAGCGTCAGACCAATCGCTATTGGTCGATCGAGTATTTACGCCGCCATGCCCATGAGGTGTGGCCGACGCTCGTGTTGCGCTGGATTCGGGAAGATGAAAATCTCGGGTCGATTTTGCTCGAAGATCTCGGCCTCGAATTCGTCTGGCGTATTCCACGCGGTCTCACACCGGGCGATCGGCTGCAATTGCGTGTTGCCCATGCTGACCCGCGCGAAGATACGATCCATTTTCAACCCGTGGAAAGTGACACCGCCCAAGCCTTAGAGGTGTAGGCGATGATTGTTTTATCCCTGTTGGATACGTAGACACAAACCGATGACCAATGGACTCGATCGCTACGCCAAACTCGACTCGCCAATCCATCGCTGGGAAGTCCGCTGTAAATTTGTCGGCTTAATGTCGTTGATTTTCGCCTTTTCCTGTGTGCAAGATGGCTGGTTACTCGCGGCGGCGATGATAGTCGCAACGATCCTCTATGGCTTGTCGGGTCTACCCCGATCGTTCTGGATTAGTCGCTTGCGCTATCCCGGCTATTTTTTGGCCTTCATCGTCGTCACCTTGCCGTTTGCGGCGGGTCAAACCCATCTGATTGAGTTTGGTTCATGGCTGGCGATCAGTCTCGAAGGCACACTGGCGGCGGTGTCGATCGTGGTGCGCTTTCTCGCGATTTTGACCGTAACGCTCGTGCTGTTCGGTACGCATCCGATCGTGGAAACCCTAACCGGTTTGCGTGCCTTGGGCTTACCGAGTTTCCTCACCGATACGATGCTGCTGTTTTATCGTTACCTGTACGATGTCATTGGCCAGTTTCGCGTCATGCAAACTGCGATGCGGCTGCGAGGTTTTCAGCGACGCCAGCTTAACTGGCGCTACATCAAAGTGTTGGCACTCCTCTCGGGAACACTGTTGGTGCGAAGCTATGAACAGTCAGAGCAGATCTATCGCGCGATGCGACTGCGGGGCTATAGCGATCACGCCTCCCAGCGCCAGCTTGTTCCACCCCAGCAGGGCGATCGGCTTGCCCTAGCCGCAACCGTGACCCTCGCGATCGGCATTGCGATCGCCGAGTTTTACCGGAACTGATCCCACCCCTCAGACGGAACAACACCTGATTAACGACTATGACGATCCGCGAATACTACGATCGCATCAACACCAAACTGTTTAACCTCATTCCGGACGGTGTGGGTTCTATCCTCGAAGTTGGCTGCGGTACGGGAGCCCTCGGCGCACACTACAAAGCCAAAAACCCGGACACGCAGTACACCGGGATCGAGCTGAACCCGGAGGCGGCGGAGATTGGTCGTGAGCGGATCGATCGCGTGATTACCGCCAATGTGGAACGGGCCGATGATCCCGATCTACAGTTTGCCGAACAGTCGTTCGACGCCATGATCTATGGCGATGTCCTCGAACATTTGATCAATCCCTGGGATGTCCTCGATCGCCATTCGCGCTGGCTCAAACCGGATGGCTACGTGATCGCCTCGATCCCCAACGTGCAAAACTGGACGATTTTGCGCGACCTGATGCGCGGGCGCTGGGACTATCAAGATGAAGGGCTGCTCGATCGCACACACCTACGCTTTTTTACTCTCGATTCGATCAAAGCGCTCTTTGCCCAGGCTGGGCTACGCATCGAGACGATCGAAGCGACCCAGTCCCACGACCCTAGCGAGCACGCGGCGATTATTCCCCACATGAACGCCCTCGCCACCTGGATGGGCATTGAACCCGGCCAATTTGACTATCTGACCAGCAGCCATCAATTTGTTGTCATTGCCCGCAAGGTAGCGCGTCGTCTGTTTGTGCAAACCATGCGGTTTGGTCAGGTCAATAGCGAGCGAGTCCGCACCTGTGATGTGGAGGTTTGGCAAAATCAGGTTCCGGGGGTGCGATCGCTCTCCGACCACCGGCAGGCGGTGTTAAGCCTCGCCCGCCCTGACGAAGAAAAAGTCTTCATTTGGCAAGACGCCCAGCTACCGGCGTCGTTAGTTCTGCAACAGCAGCCCAATCTCCTGGCACGGGGCTATCTCACCGTGGCCGATGTCGATCGCGATCCCCAACTTAACGCCTACCTCGTGGATTCAAACTATCTGCTCTATCGCAGTTGCCACGCCATCCAAACCGCTAGCCCCGCCCTCGCTGATCTTGTCCGACCCCATAACCCCCACGTCGTGGTCTTTCCCAATCAGCTAGCGGAACTGCCCATCCCGCGCGGCGATCACGATTACGATCGCGCCCAACTGCTCATCGGTTCCGCCACCCTCGGACGCGATTGGGAACCGCTGATCCCGGCTTTAAATGCACTGCTGGCCGAATTTGGCGATCGGGCTTCGATCACCGTCGTACACGATCAAGCCTGCTTTGAGGCGATCGACACCCCCCATAAACGCTTTTTCCCCCAACAACCCTACGAAACCTATCAGCGCATTCTCCGCACCTGCAATATTGCACTCCTGCCCCTCGAACCCACCCCGAGCAATCAGCTCAAATCCGATGTGCGGTTTCTCGATTTTGCTAGCGAAGGGTTAGCCGTGCTGGCCGCACCAACGGTTTACGGCGCAACGATCGACGATGGCGAAACCGGCTTGATCTACCAATCGCCCGCAGACTTCACCGACAAGCTACGTTCCCTGATTACCGATGCCGCCCTGCGCGAACGCCTCGGTCGATCGGCCTATAGCTGGGTTGGACAGCATCGCCTCCTGCAAAACCATGTCCGCGATCGCTGCGTTGGTATTACGACCTGCGCAACCAACTGCCGCAGTTAAGCGCCGATCTGCGCGATCGGGCTCCCGAACTGTTCTCGCCAGTCAGCGAGTAAGCTTAAGCTTAAGCTAGAAAGACGCAACAACACGCAGCGCTCCTTAATCAACGCCCGACCAAGGCCGCCATTAACCCCGTGCAGCGTGACTACGTTTTGAATGGATTGCTTCCCGTTAACGCTAACGCCCCCCGCTTCATGCTCGAACTGCCCATTAATTATTCCGGTACGGTTTACGTCTACTGTTTTGATGACAACAATCCCGCGAAAGGCATTAAAACGCTCTACCGACAGGTCGATCTCCTGAACAAAAACGGGATCTCAGCCCAGATCGTGCATCAACAGCCGGGGTTTCGCTGTACGTGGTTTGAGCATGAAACGTCAATCACCTGGTGGGATCAAACGAAGTTTACGCAGAATGACACGATCCTGTTGCCGGAGGTGTTGGGCGCGAATATCTCGCGTATTATGCCCGGTGTTCCCAAGGTTGTTTTTAATCAAAACGGCTTTTTGAGTTTTCATAATCATGTTTCGCCGTTGGTGGACACGCAGGATAGTCCCTACACGCATCCGGATGTGATTGCGGCGCTCACGGTGTCGGAAGCCACAGCAGACTTTCTCAGCTATGGGTTTCCGAAATTACCTGTGTTTCGGATGTTCTACAGCATTGAGACCGACGTATTTAAGTACACGGCGACGAAAAAACGCCAGCTTTGTTACCTGCCGCGTCAGCATAAGGATGATCCCGATCGCCTGCTCAACCTGCTGAAATATCGCGGTGTGCTTCACGATCTTGACCTGATCTCGCTGGACGGCAAAACCGAAGCCGAGATGGCAACGATTTGCAAGAGTCGCTGATCTTCCTGAACTTTGGTTCGGCGGAGGGGTTTGGCTTGCCGCCAGCGGAAGCGATGGCTTGCGGCTGTATTGTGATTGGCTATGACGGGATTGGTGGTCGGGAATTTTTGACGTCCGAATACGGCTATCCGATCGCCCAGGGGGATCTGGTCAGCTTTGCTCAGACGATCGAGCATGTGCTCGAACTGTGGGAGAGCGATCGTCCAATGGTCACGGCGATCGGTAAACATGCCGCCAAATTCATCCGCGCAACCTATTCCCAGAGCCAAGAAGAATCGAGCAGCCTCGAAGCCTGGGTAAATATTTTGCGGGTTCGTGCTGGAGAAACCCTACGCGACCTAGCAAACAATCCCACCCGATTGGACGTGGTCTCCGAGCCGGAGCCGGAACCCTTTGCACCGATCGATCCTGACCGGAAACTATTTATCCAATATCTGCTCATGGCTCCGACCGCCTGCGCTGAAGTCCGGGCGATCGAGCCGTCGCGCTACCTCAATCAAATTCCCGGTGTGCGAGCGGTGACCTCGAAGAAAAATGCGGTGTTGAGCAAGGCGGAAGCGGGCGAAGAGAAAGTCTTTGTCTGGCAGCGAGCGATCCTGACGCCCGATCGAGCCTTAGCACAACAGAAAAATCTCCTCGAACGCAACTATCTCACCGTGGCGGAAATCGACGAAGATCCCTCACGTTGGCCGGAAATTGCCCAAAGCGATTACTTTGCCTACCGCAGTTGCCACTGTGTCCAAACGGCCAGCGAACCCCTCGCCGAACTGCTACGCCAGTACAACCCCCACGTTAAAGTCTTCGCCAATCACTTGGTCGATGAACCCGTACCGCGCAGTTCCGCCGATTATGAACGCGCGACGATTTTCTTCGGGGCGATCGATCGGGCTGGTGACTGGAAGCAGATCATCGAGCCGCTGAACCGCGTGATTGAGGAAACGGGCAATTTTGTCCGGGTGGAGGTGATTCACGATCGTGCCTTTTTCGAGGCGATCAAAACCACCAATAAAAACTTCATTCCCTTCGCGCCCTACGATGTTTACCTCACCATCCTCAAGCGCTGCACCCCTGGCGATCTTGCCCCTCGCTGATACCCAGCGCAACCGCTTTAAATCTGACCTGAAGTTTATCGAATGTGGTGGTCACGGTTTGGCGACGCTGGCGAGCCAGGTGTGTACGGCGAGACGATCGTTGAGGGTGAAACGGGTTTGATTTATCGTACACCGACGGAATTTGAGCAAAAATTCCGGCAATTGGTGCTGGATACGGAGTTGCGTCAGCATTTGGGTGAGCGATCGATGGCCTGGGTGATCAAACATCGCTTGATGAAGGATCGATCGCGGGAGCGGGCGGAATGGTATCTCGCAATGCGCGATCGGCTGCCGAGCTGAATGCAAATCTAGAGCAGCGTGTGCCGGAGCTATTTGCCGATCGGTCGAGTTAGGCGTGGCGATCGACGGGTGGCGGAGTCGGGCGATCGGGGAAATTTTCCCGATTCGGCGCAATTCCGTGCAATTTTGCGAAGAAAATCTAAGGTTCCTGAATCTTAGGGAATTCAACAATGCTAAAATAGTCCGACGCACATCAGTGTTTGGCAAGCCACGCTTCGATCCAGCTCGATCGAGGCCGGTCTAGCACCTTGGGGATGTGGCGGAATGGTAGACGCTGCGGACTTAAAATCCGCTGCTAGCAATAGCGTGCGGGTTCAAGTCCCGCCATCCCCATCGATTCAATCACTCATAAAAGTCCTAATGCAAAGCCCTCGCGATTCTGTCGTTGCGAGGGCTTTGTGTTCTCGGTTTAGAAGCGTTGAGATGAATTGAGGTGTTGCACCCTCACCCCTCAATTAACGCCCCTGACCACCCTGAATTAACGGTCGCACCAGCCAATAGCCCGCCCCGAACGCCGTCACCACCGTCGCCACGATCGCCACCAACAACCACAACCCGCTCCGTTCCCCCGGATCATCCGCAAAACTCGGCGTCGTCCAACGCTCAAAACCGCCCTCCTGTTCCGTATAGGTCACCTGCGGTTCCGTCAGCCCCGGATCAAACGTCGCCCCAACTCCCGCCGCGATCGGATAATCCGACTGGGGCATCGGCAGATCGGTGCGTTTCACCGAAGACAACGGCACGGCCTTCGCCTGAGCCGGAGAAATATCATCCGGACGCTCCTGGAACGACTCCGCCACCTGGCGCATATTTAGCGTCGCATTCACCACATTCACCACCTCCGCCTGAAGCTGCTGCTTTTGCTGCGTAAGCTGCTGATTTTGTCGCGTAAGCTGCTGATGCTGCACATTAAGCGCATCTAGCATTGCCTGGGTCGCTTGCAGTTCCGCCGCCAATTCCCGATAGACACTCATCGGCACGGAGGCTGCGCTGTAGTTGGACGGGTTGCCGCCTTTGGTCTCTGGGTTCGTGGAGGGATCGGAGGACGGGGAGGGTGGCTGTTGCATGGGGGTTTTCGGAGAAGTCGTCGAAACGTATCGGTTTAACGGTGTGGTCTAGCCGATCGGTTTAATCTTAAGATGCCAAGTTCGCAAGTCGCACATCCGGATGCTGGTTGCGTTTTGCCGTAAATCGTTACGTTTGAGCTGGCATTTTTGCGGTTTTTTAGAACGCATGGCACAACCTCAACTGTAATTCAGTCTTCAATTCATCCCCCAGACAACGTTGACAATCTTGCCGACAGCAACGAAGAAATATCGTGGGGATGATGTGCTGAACCGAAATCGATCCGATTTTCAATTACAGTTAAACCCTTAATCTTTTCCCTCCCATGACGATCTTTTCCCCTTCGCCGGATTCCCCCAATCGTCTACCCCGGTGGCTGATTGGGTCTGTCGTTGGGATCTGTCTGCTGCCAATTTTCTTAAAGCTGGCGGGCGTTAATTTTGGTTTGACAGATTCGGGAAACTTAGATCCGACGTTGCTTGATGTGCCGCCAGACCAAATTGAGTGACACGATTTATCATGCGCTTGGTGGTAGTTTTCTCCATACGATTTTGGAGTGGAGTGCATTTTGTACGGCCATTTTTACCGTCATTCTCTCCTTTACCTATTTTCACATTAAGCGAGATATTACGACCCCGATCTTGGGGGTGGCGCTGTTTTGTGCCGGGATGATGGATGCGTTTCATACTCTTGCTGCCGATCGCCTGATTAATGCGGTTGCCGATAACATTAATTTAATTCCGTTTACCTGGGCGATCTGTCGCTTATTTAATGCGCTGATTGTCCTGGTGGGGGTGAGCCTGCTGCTGTTGACCAAAACCCCAGAAAATTAAGCATGGTTCGCCAACGGGTCAATGAGTTGCTCGACCTGATCCAGCCTGCGGGGCTTGGTGATCGCTACCCCGCCCAACTCTCCGGCGGCCAACGCCAGCGGGTCGCTTGCGCCCGCGCTCTCGACGTTCAACCCCAAGTTTTACTTCTCGATAGACCCTTCGGCGCACTCGACGCCAAAGTCCGCAAGGAATTACGCAGTTGGCTCCGTCGTCTCCATGATGAGGTACACGTTACTAGTGTTTTTGTGACGCACGATCAAGAAGAAGCGATGGAAGTTGCGGACGAAATCGTGATCATGAATGAGGGAAAAATCGAGCAAGTGGGAACTCCCAGCGAGATTTACGATCGCCCCGCGACTCCGTTTGTGATGAGCTTTATCGGAACGGTCAATGTGATTCCCCGCACCTCTCAGATTGCGACTCAACTTGCGACTCAACTTGCGACTCAACTTAGCCCAGCTGATCGGACTCAGGATATCTTTATTCGACCGCAGGACATCGAGATTTTTACACAATCTCAACCCGATTCTATTGCCGCTAACATCGAGCGAATTATTCCGCTCGGCTCAGAAATTGAAGTCGAATTGCGTTTGACCGATCAGAATATCGTTATTGCACACTTAACACGATCGGAATCAGCTCAATTGCAGCTAAAAATCAATCAACATGTGTTCGTTTTGGTTCATAAATCTCAAATATTCCCAGAAAAAGTGGCACAGATCTCTGAGTTAACAGCTAGTGGTGCGCGTTATTAGCGGTTCGTCAGATCTCTCATGCGTCACTCTCTCAAAATTCAATGAGCTTATGTCGTTCCAGCAACTTGGAAACGAGGTTAAGCCATGAGGAGTGAGAGGAGTTCATCGAGTATGGGTTTGCCCTGATCCGGTGAAAGGCGGTGTTGACCTTCAGAGATAAGCCCGTTATAGTGGGAGATGCGCTGAAAAGCGAAATGCATGGGGCCTTAATGGTTTCGACGTGTTGGCGAAATCCAAACCGTGATGCAGGCCGAGAGTGAGCCACCTCTCGTAAATCAAGACTCAAAACAAAAAGTAAATGCGAACAACATCGTTCCTTTCGCTCGTAAAGCCGCACCTGTTGCTGCCTAATAAAAACTTCTAAGTTTCGAGCACTCGTTGTCGGACTCCGTTAAAGACATCGGGTAACCCCCAACGGATGCGCTATGTTGATGCCTCTGGTCATCCTCATGGCAAAGACTTTACTAGAGCATCCCACCGTTAGGGATAATTGACGGTCCCTGTTCCAAGGGTTAACGGAACTAAGCCTGTGAATGAGCGCAAGGTTAATACCCAGGGCGGACACGGGTTCGATTCCCGTAGGCTCCACTTTTGATATGTGGTTGACCGTTTAATTGATTTAATTGTTCGATCAAACCCAGAAACCGCGTTTAGCCTGTGAAAAGCAGTCTGAGCGCGGTTTTTATTTGGCCTGACGCGAAGTGCGCCGCGCATCGTTTATCATTTCTATCTTTCTCCTGTGTTCTCCTAAATATGCCCGATCGCTCGCCTCGTCCGTCTACAAAATCTGGTCGCCCCGCTCAGGGCAAAGCTCAAACCCAGGCCAAAGCGCCGATCGCCGATCCGCGTCAGTTGGCGTTTGCAGCTCTGCGCGAAATCACGAAAAAAGATGCCTATGCAGACGTTGCGCTCGATCGCCACCTGGCCAACAGTCAGCTTGCTAGCCGCGATCGCGCCCTCGCCACCGAACTGGTCTACGGCTGTGTCCGGCGACGGCGAACCCTGGATGCGATCATCGATCGGCTCGCCAAGAAACCCGCCAATCAACAACCTCCAGATCTACGCATCGTGCTACATCTGGGGCTTTACCAGCTTATCTATAGCGATCGCATCCCCAGCTCTGCTGCTGTGGACACCACCGTCAAGCTCGCAAAAAGCAACGGTTTATCGGGATTATCCGGCCTGGTCAATGGCATTTTGCGCCAGTACCTGCGCACCTACGGCGAAACTGCGCCCAGTTTTGACGAGATCACAGAGCCGATCGCCCGACTGGCAACGCGAACGAGCTTTCCTGATTGGATTGTCGCAGCCTGGGTCGAGCAACTGGGCTGGGATGAGGCCGAACAGCTTTGTCATTGGTTTGATGGCGCTCCTCAGATGCACCTCCGCGTCAATCGCCGGATGACTGATCGTGACGCAACGTTAGCGCAGTTTACGACCAGCGAGATCGACGCCGAGCCGATCGCCGGATTGCCCGACGGGATTCGCCTGAACTCTGGAGCGGGGCGCATCGTTCAACTTCCCAGCTACAGCGAGGGGTTCTGGAGCATCCAAGATGGCAGCGCCCAGTTGGTGACGTATTTGCTCGATCCGCAACCGGGCGAGGTGATCGTCGATGCGTGTGCGGCTCCGGGCGGTAAGGCGACCCATGCGGCGGAACTGATGGGGGATTGTGGCACGATTTGGGCGTGCGATCGCACCGCGTCGCGTCTGAAAAAAATCGCCAGTAATGCCGCACGGTTACAGCTATCGACGATCAATGCCTTGGCGGGGGATAGTCGCGACCAACCGCAGTTTGTCGGGCAATGCGATCGCGTGTTGGTCGATGCGCCCTGCTCGGGTTTGGGAACGCTGCACCGACGCGCCGATCTGCGCTGGCGACAGACCCGCGAAAATGCGATCGAACTCGCCACGCTCCAAGGCGAGCTGCTCGACTCTGCCGCCACCTGGGTCAAACCCAACGGCGTGCTAGTTTATGCCACCTGTTCAATCCACGAGCCAGAAAATGAGAATGTGGTCAATACATTTTTGGCGCGGCATCCGGATTGGGCGATCGTGCCTCCTCCAGAGGACAATCCGGCGCGAGCCTTTTGGAATCCCGTCGCCAATCCCCAGGGCTGGCTTAAACTTTGGCCGCACCGATCGGGGATGGATGGATTTTTTATGGTGCGTTTGGAGCGGCGATCAGTGGATTCTCAACTTGAAATCGAACGACCATAAGTAGACCAAGAAAATTAAAGTTACATAAGCCACGTAATTCAACCATCCTGGTTGCAGACAAGCTAGAAGCTTGTGTTACGTATAGTCTCCATTAATTAACTTGGCCTACTTAAATGTGACACTATGCCGTCATTCGGTTGGCCGCCGTCAACAGTTCAATATCGAGCCACTTCAGCTCTAAACCCTGAAGAAAGATCTGATCGATCGCCATCATTTCACCGGTCTCCGTCATGAATTTGTGATCTGGCGTTGCCCGAATGATCGCACCGGTTTCTAGCGCATACTCATAGACCTCACGCACGCCGCGATCGTGCCACTGGGCGATCGGCTGCGTATACACAAACCCATTCGGGTCAACACTATAAACCGTGCAGTCTAGCCGTTCCGAGACAATTTGCCCGATCGGCAGCGCCCCATACTCCACCGTCATCACTTCCATCTCCGCCGTTAAGCAATATTCCGCAAATAAAACCATCTGGTCAAATAGCGCATCTGAAACTTTCTTGGAAACACCATTTTTGGCCGCACCATCAATAAAGATTTCGCGATGTTTTTGCATTTCTGATATTTTCTTTTTCCCCATCGCTCGCCGTAATAAATCCGCCTCACCCAGCGAATATCCGGCCATATCCTGCGCGATTTTCATGATCTGTTCTTGATAGACCATGACGGCGTAGGTTTCCTGGAGAATCGACTCCAACATTGGGTGATCATAAACAATTTCTTCAAGGCCGTGTTTCCGATTAATAAACTTTGGAATTAGACCGGCATCCAGTGGCCCCGGACGATAGAGCGCCAGAATGGAAGAAATATCATCGATGCAAGACGGTTTGAGGTCGCGCACCACCTGCCGCATCCCCGATGATTCGAGCTGAAAAATCCCTTCAAGCTTGCCCTGAGCGAGGAGCTGATAGGTTTTCGCCACGTCTAGCGGCATTTGCGGATTGCCGGTGCGACGCGCTACGTCTTGGGCTTTGCGTTCGTCGAGGGGTAGGCGATCGGGATCGATATCAATATTTTGATTGGCTCGAATTAAATCCAGCGTATTTTCGATCATCGTCAGGTTTTTTAACCCGAGAAAATCCATTTTCAGCATTCCCATGGATTCCAGATCTTCCATCGGGTACTGCGACGTGACGCCACCATCTTTGTTTAACTGAAGCGGCACAATTTCATCGAGCGGCGTTGCGGAAATCACCACGCCCGCCGCGTGAACCCCGGTCGATTTATTGGTTCCCTCGACGCGCAACGCCATATCCACCCAGCGATGTACCAGGGGATCGTTCTCGTACGCGGCTTTAAATTCCGGAGCGGGTGTCCCCTCCGCGATCATATTTTTCAACTTCTCAGGCTTGCCCCGCGCCACCGGGATCAGCTTCGCCATTTTGTCAGACTCAGATAGGGAATATCTAGCACCCGCGCCACGTCTTTGAGTACGGCTTTGGAGGCCATCCGGTTGTAGGTATAATCTGCGCCACGCGCTCTGTGCCATACTTCTCGGTAACATACTCAATTACCTCCTCGCGCC
>JAAUPN010000307.1 GCA_012033105.1 Coleofasciculaceae cyanobacterium RL_1_1 | reverse complement strand
GTTTGTCGAACCTCTATGATCAAGAGAATTTCATCATTCAAATCACAGTTGGGAACTTTTACTTGTCTTCCTTTACCTTCGGCTTATACGTCGAGGCCACCTGAAGTTCCTTGAGCTGCTTCGCATCAACCAAGTTCGGGGCATCGGTGAGCAGACAACTGGCCTGCTGCGTTTTCGGAAAGGCGATCGCATCCCGAATCGAATCCTCACCCGCCAACAGCATAACTAAGCGATCGAGACCATAGGCAATCCCGCCGTGGGGCGGTGTGCCGTACTGGAATGCCTCCAGCAAGAAGCCAAACTTACTGTTCGCTTCTTCCTCGCTCATGCCGATCGTCTCCAGCACCTGCGCCTGTAATTCCGGCTGATAAATCCGCAAACTGCCGCCACCCACTTCAAAGCCATTGAACACAATATCGTAGGCCATGGCGCGGGCTGTCTTCAGATCATGGGCATCTTCCGGGAATGGGGCCGTGAATGGATGATGCAAGGCTTCCAAGCGTTTCTCGTCCGCGTTCCACTCGAACATCGGAAAGTCTGTGACCCAGAGGAGGTTGAGTTTGTCGGGGTCGATTAGGTTCATCTCCTTGGCGATGACCTGCCGCAACCGATCGAGGGTCTTGTTCACCGTATTCGTATCCGCTGCGGCAAATAGCAGCAAGTGACCCGCCTCTGCCCCAGTGCGCTGGAGGATTTCGGCTTTCTGTGCTTCGGTGAGGTTGTCTTTGATCGCGCCGATCGTATCGATTTCACCGCCTTCCCGCACCCGGATGTAAGCTAGCCCTTTTGCACCGGCTTCCGCTGCCTCACGGAACAAGTCGCCACCGGGCTTGATGCGCACATTGGAGATGCCATCGTTGCCGTTGGGAATCGGCAAGATCTTAATGATGCCACCGCGCTTCACCGAGTCAGAAAACACCTTAAACGCACTGTCCGCCAACACATCGGACACATCGATGAGCTCCAGACCATAGCGTGTATCTGGCTTATCGGAGCCATAGCGATCCATGGCCTCCGCGTAGGTTAAACGCGGGAATGGCAACGGCAAGTCAATCCCTTTAACCGCTTTAAATACATGGGCGACCAAGCGCTCATTGAGGTCAATGATTTCGTCTTGGCTCATGAAGCTCATTTCCATGTCGAGCTGGGTAAACTCCGGCTGCCGATCGGCCCGCAAGTCCTCATCCCGAAAACATCGCGCCACCTGATAATAGCGATCGAAACCCGACACCATCAAAATCTGCTTAAACAGCTGTGGCGACTGCGGCAAGGCATACCACTCACCCGGATTCACCCGCGACGGCAACACATAGTCCCGCGCCCCTTCCGGTGTCGATCGGGTCAAAATCGGCGTCTCCACTTCCATGAAATTCTCCTGATCTTCGAGGAAGCGGCGCATTGCCTTGGTCACTTCATGGCGCAACATCAAATTCTTTCGCATCCGTTCCCGGCGCAGATCGAGATAGCGATACTTCAGACGCAGCTCTTCTTTCACCGACTCCGTATCGGAGAGCGATACCTGAAATGGCAACTGCTTCCGCACCGCACTGAGGATTTCAATTTCGTCGGCGTAGATTTCCACCTGCCCCGTCGGCAGATTTTCGTTCAGTGACTCATCCGGGCGCTGGCTGACCCGGCCCGTGACTTTAAGAACGTACTCATTCCTGGCGTCTTCGGCGATCGGATGGGACTGAGGCGTCCGCTCGGGATCACTGACAATCTGCACCGTACCGGAGCGATCGCGCAAATCCAGGAAAATCACAAAGCCATGATCACGGCGACGATCGACCCAACCGTAGAGGGTCACGGTTTCTCCGATATGGCTGGATCTAATGTCTCCGCAGTAGTAGCTACGCATGGCTGAAAACTTTTAAGGGGTGGAACTAAAGAGTGAAAAAATTTGAAAACCTACCCATTATGCCAGCATATGGAGCGGGTCTGGGGAGGAGTTCTCAGGCCAATTGGCCAGGGCGATCGCGCCGACCACGATCAATTCCCAAGTTTGTTACAAAACATCAACAACCTTAACGATGGGTTTGGCCTAGACCAACGGTATTGATACACTGATAAGCGGTATCTTAGTCCGGTCGTTTTGCGGCAGATCGCTCGATAGCCAGCTAAATACCATCGTTGGTCTGGGAGCGGATGCATTTGTCATTCTCAGATTACCCAGCATTGACGGATAAATCAGGCCATATCAACAAGCGCGAATACACCCATGGTAGATTCCCTTAGAAAACCCGAATTTGAAGAGCTGCGTCCCGGCGTCAAGAAGCCGTCAGAAGATACGATTCTGACGCCGCGCTTCTACACGACAGACTTTGAAGAAATGGCCCAGATGGATCTTTCCGTTAATGAGGAAGAACTGAAGGCCCTAATCGCAGAATTCCGTGTTGACTACAACCGCCATCACTTCGTGCGCAATGAGCAATTCCAGCAGTCCTGGGATCACATCGATGGCGACACGCGCCGCCTGTTTGTGGAGTTCTTAGAGCGTTCCTGTACCGCGGAGTTCTCCGGCTTTCTGCTATACAAAGAACTGTCCCGCAAATTGAAAAATCGCAATCCGCTGTTGGCCGAAGGCTTCCTGCTGATGTCCCGCGACGAAGCCCGTCATGCTGGCTTCCTGAACAAGTCGCTATCTGACTTCAATTTGTCCCTGGACTTGGGCTTCCTCACTTCCAGCAAGAAGTACACCTACTTCAAGCCGAAGTTTATTCTGTACGCCACTTACCTATCGGAGAAGATTGGTTACTGGCGCTACATCACCATTATCGACACCTCGAAAAGAATCCCCAAAAAGATCTCTATCCGATTTTCAACTTCTTTGAGAACTGGTGCCAAGACGAGAACCGCCACGGTGACTTCTTCGATGCCGTGATGCGCGCCCAGCCCTACACCCTGACTGGCTTGAAAGCTCGTCTGTGGTGTCGCTTCTTCTTGCTGTCGGTATTTGGCACCATGTATCTCAATGACATTCAGCGCACTGGCTTCTACGAAGCCTTGGGCCTCGTCACCCGTGACTTCGAGCGCGAAGTGATCAACAAGACCAATCGCTCTGCTGGTAAGGTCTTCCCAATTATCTTGGACGTTGAGCATCCGGAGTTCTACGATCGCCTCGAACAGTGCATTGTGAATAACGAAAAAATCAGCGCCATCTCTAGCTCCAGCGCACCGAAGGCACTGAAGCTACTGAAGAAGCTGCCATTCTACGTGTCTAATGTCACCCATTTCCTCAAGCTGTACTTGATCAAACCGATCGACGTGCAGCCAATTCACGGTCAGGTGCTTTAGCTCCAGCCTAACAATTTAGATTTCCCCTTGATTCCCAGCGGTTCTACTACAATTAGCAGAGTCGCTTTTTCATTGGCCGAATTATTTTGGGGAGCAAGCATGTCATGCAAATTTTGGGTGCCATTGGACTCGCGGGAATTAGCCAAATTGCGCTGGGGGCAATCGTGCTGGATGTGCTCGCTGCCCCCTGTACGGATATGGCATTGCCATGTGCTAACCATCTGGCCAACCATCTTGATATCCCAGCAAGCCTCCAAACCAGCCCTACCCTAAAAAATGGCAAACCCAGATTCCCAATGTTGCTGCTGATATTAAAACTGACCCCGCTTTCCAGACACGCTTCCGTCTCGGCTACCAAAAGCTTCGGCGATCGGGCCACCACACCCACGGGCTGGCAAATCGGGATCGAAGACCTCCGTCTGGGGCAAACCCGCGCCACCCTCAGCACCGGATACAGCCAAAATTCCACCGGGAGCGATCGCGATCTCTACGCCGACCTCAACTACTCCCTCATGCCCCTCGGCCAAAATTTCCAAATCGCCCCAACGATCGGTTATCGAAGATTAACCGTTAATCACCTTGCCACCAGCGGACTCGAACTCGGCTGGCGCACTCGGCTGATCCTGTCGCGTCGTAGCGCCGCCGACATCACCCTCGATCAAACCTGGGTTGCCCCTGGGACTGACCAAGAAACCGGCCGCACCAAACTCTCCCTCGGCTATGCCATCACGAAGAATGTCCGCATCGCCACCGATT
>JAAUPN010000123.1 GCA_012033105.1 Coleofasciculaceae cyanobacterium RL_1_1 | reverse complement strand
ATCGCTGTATTCTTGACCCCGACACCTACCAGCGCGTTGGTATTCCCTATCAAGGTTACCGCTGCGTTATTGGGTCTTAACCACGCTCATGGGGCATCCGTCTCCACCGCTGAACCCGTGTCCGAACTGGACTCCAAATTTGAGGGTGGGTTCGCCGGGTCAGAAAATGCCTTGGCATCCTCGATGCTCGTATCCTGATCTCCCATTCGTTCGGCGTAGTCTTTGACAAAGCGATCGTCCAGCAACACTTCAAGATCAGGGACAACCGGAATAAAATCGACACTCACCATGAACTTCGCCATCATTTGCGCCGCGAATTGCATGTGTTTCATATTGTCACCCGGTGCAAACGCTTCCAGATTATCCGGTAGCGAAAATAGGCGCGTTCCCTGCTTGAGCAAATCCAGTTCTTCAAGGCTAACCTTCGCTCGATCGGCCATGATGGCATTGGATCGTTCCAGGTTGTCGCGCATAAAAGCCAGGACGTTAAACCATGTATCAATCATTCCCTGAACATCATCGGGATGATTGGCGATCGCTGTAGCACTCATCACCAATAAATCCGGAATCGCACCGGGAAATTCCGCCGAAGAAAGCAGCTCTTTTGATCCCTCGCGTTTCAAGGCCGTGAGCCAAAATGGCGCAAACACTCCCACCGCGTCTGTTTGCCCTGTGGCAAAGGCTTCAACTGCTGCACTCGTTTCGAGCGGCACAATGCCCACATCATCGCGCGACAAATCATTTTTTTCGAGTGCAAGCGTTAACAGGAAGTCGCCCACCACCCCCTCTTCGACCGCAACTTTCTTACCCGGTAGATCGGCGATCGTCTCAATTGCATCACTCACAATCACCTTGTCATTGCCCGCCAAATTATCATTCACCAGAACCACAACTTCACCATTCACCGCCTCCCCCGCAAACGAAATCGTATCGCTCAGGGTTTGACAGTTACCGTCAATTTTCCCCGCCGCCAGCGCTTCCATCGACTCCAAATAGCCATCAAACCACTTCAGCTCCACCGTGACGCCATTCGCTTCAAACAACCCCTCCGCCTCCGCGATCGCCCAAGGCCACCAGCCCGCCCAATTGCTATAGCCGATCACGAGCGGTGCATTAATATCTCGTGCTGCCGGGGTAGAACTGGGGCGATCTGCCGTCTCGATCGTGGGATCTTGCGCACAACCGATCGCGATCGCCATCGTCAAGACAAATATGGAAGCCACGGACAACAGACGACGGATAAGCATGACGGACAGCTCGAAGACAAGGAGCGACGCAAAAGTAGATCGAGCGCGATTTTAGCGTGAATCCGACTCGGCAATACAGCCGTCATCCTGGCGATCGTTCACGAAGCTAGCAAGATTTGGACAAGCACGAGCCAAGATCTAAGCTGCAATTAATCCTTCTGGCAGCGTCGTATCACCCAAAATGGCACAGGACAGATTCACCCCCGTCAAATTCGCATTTCGCAGACTTGCCCCACGCAAATCCGCACCACTCAGATTCGCACCGTCTAAATCCGCACCCCACAGATACGCATCCCGTAAATTCGCACCACTTAAATCCGCACCGACCAAGCTCGCCAAGTTGAGATTGCAACCGCTAAGATCTGCATTTCGTAAATCCGTTTCGCGTAAGTCCGTTTTCATGAAATTGGCACGCGACGACTGACAGCCTTTCAGATTAGAACCGTGGAGATTCGTCTGCGATAAATCGGCATCTTCCAACGCTGCATTCCGAAAATGGCTGTTCTCCAGATTGCTCCCCGCAAAATTTGTACCTTGCAACTTCGCGCCACTGAGCTTCACGTCATCGAGTTCCATGCCGCTAAAGTTCACACCGGCTAGATCTAACCCATTCATCCACGCACCTTTTAAAGTCATGCCATGCAAGCTCGCTCCACGCAAATCTGCTCCCACTTAAACGCGCCCCGCTTAAATTCGCCCAGTTCAGATTCGCACCTTCGAGATTGGCACTCCGCAGATTAATGCCACTTAAATTAGACCCGTAGAGATTCACACCCGACATTTGCACTCGAAATAGGGTCACCCAGGTTAAAATTGCACCGCTCAGTTTTGCTTCTCGCAGATCTGTTTTGGCAAGCTGTGCGCCTTGGAGGTTGGTTTTGATGAGGTCAGTGCCCATCAACACGCTGCCCTGAAGCTTGGCAAATTTTAAATTTGCGCCATAGAGAAACGCACCATTTAGATTAGATTCATACAAAAAGCAGCGTTCGAAGAAAGCGCGAGCGAGAGAAGCATCTCGCAAATTAGAATGCGATAAATTGACCCGATCAAGGTAGGCTCCGATCAGGTTTGCCGATCGTAGGTTTGAGCCTTGAAAATTACGTTCGCCGTTTAGATAGCGAGAAAGAACTTCTATACTTTGTATGACCAATTCTCCAGAAATGGGACATTTTTCGTTTTTCTCAGTCGATTTCTCAATCGAACTAATTCTTTAGAGAATATTGACACCGCTGATCAATGAGAAAAAGATTCTGAGCCTAACGAAAGGCTGTTACTGTGATAAAGCCGACTCGTGAAAGACAAAATTAAGGTTGTCGAGAAGGAGAGATATCTTTAGTCTCATCGTTGATGAGCGATCATCGGCCTACGATGTAATGACTTTATCTCATAAGCCTAAGTACACTTCAGCCATTCAATGATGCTCGCCTAAAACATCCCCTAAAACACACTATTTATCTTTTCCTTTGAAGGTAGCATGTTTAGACTTATATTTTATTTATATTCGCCATTTATTCATGAATAGACAACTAGCTTCACCCTAGAGTCTAGCTCACAAAAATAGTCATTATATTTGCGTATTTAAAACTATTCATTGAGACCAGGGCATTTGTATAAATTAACTTTGATGACGCCCAACATCTGTGTCTATACCATCAATTCCCTTTGGGTAAAAAATCACATGTTTACACTGAGGCTGATGACGAACTTCAGCTCGATTCAGGTTAATTTTTCGGAGGATAAGCGGGCGAGATCGGATGCTTTTATCTGAAGTTATTTAAAGATTGATTACAGGGTTGAAGCGGATTGATCGCGAGGATCGGTCGATGGCAGCTTTGCGGCTTGAACGATCGCGGTGTCGGGGCAGCGATCGGCGAGGGTGACGATCGGGATTTGGGTTTGGGGATCGCGCCAGTGAGGGGCGATTTCAGCGAGAGGAACGAGGACAAAAGGCGCGATCGCGCCAGTGGGGATGCGGCACGGTGAGGTTGGGGGTTTTGATCGTGCGATCGCCCCAGAGGATGAGGTCGAGATCGAGGGTGCGTGCGCCCCAGCGTTCATGGCGGACGCGCCCGTGGTCGAGTTCGATCTGTTGTAGTTGCTGGAGAAAAACCAAGGGGCTGAGGCTGGCGGGAACAGTGGCGATCGCGCAGCCATTGGTGTAGTTCGGCTGGGCTGGACCGATCGGCGCGGTGCGATACCAGGACGAGACGACAAGCTGATCGAGTTGGGGGAGCTGTTGCAGACGGGCGATCGCAGCGTTGAGGATGTCTAGCGGCGAGCCAAGGTGATTGCTGAGATTACTGCCAAGGGCGATCGCGATCGGAGTAGTGAGATGCATCGGTTTGCGAGCTTTGGGTTAGCGAAATATTGAGGACGGAATTGATCGTAGGCGGTATGAGAAAGACCGGCCTATGGCAGTATGGTTGCAAGCGCGGATATTCATTCATTACTTATTAGTTGCAAGGGCTAGCGACGGAATTGCGGGCGATCCCCGCCCCGATCTAGCAGGAAGGAAAGCATGAACACACTAGGACGTTGGTTAAGAATTGTGCCGATCGCGGCCATCCTCATGTCGCTATCGATTGGCTTGAGTGGAGCATGGTTTGGCGATGTGGATAACTACCGAGAAAGCCGAATGCCGGTGGGTAATGCGGTCACCGATCCCAATGCGATTTTGCAGTATGCGTTGCCGATCGATAATGCGCCGGTGCGCCGGATGCAGCAGGCGATCGAGGTGATGTCGCAGGATTTGCGCGGTGGTCAGCGCTGGTCAGCGGTGTCGAGCGATATCCGAACGGCTAAAAATACGCTGACGATTAAGCGGGATGAGCTGCTCGCGGATGTTTCGGCGGATCGTCGGGATCAGGCGATCGCCATCATCGATGAGCTGAAGGAGCGGGTCGCAACGGTCGAAGCCGCGATCGAAAATCGCGATCGGGACACAATCTGGGCGCAGCGTCGGATGATGTTGAACACGATCGGTCAGCTCGAAGCGCTGATGGTCGGTGAATTTCCGTTTGAAATTCCAGCGGAATATGCTGATTTACCACAGCTCAAGGGTCGCGCCACGGTGGAAATTGAAACCGAAAAAGGCAGCATTGAGCTAATTCTCGATGGCTTCAATGCACCGATTACCGCCGGTAATTTTGTCGATCTCGTTCAGCGCGGCTTTTACGCGGGAACGGAGGTGAATCGCGCCGAAGAATATTACGTCGTGCAGGCGGGCGATCCGCCGGGTGCAGACGATGGGTTTATCGATCCGGCCACAGGGAAAGAGCGCACGATCCCCTTGGAAATTAAGGTCACGAGCGAACCCGAGCCGGTCTACGGTGCAACCCTGGAAGATGTGGGTCTCTATCGTGAGTCGCCTGCGTTACCGTTCTCGGCTTACGGTACGGTGGCGATGGCACACCGCGATGATGATCCCAACACAGCCTCTTCGCAGTTCTTTTTCTTCCTATTTGAACCGGAGCTAACACCGCCAGGATTGAATTTGCTGGATGGTCGTTATAGCGTTTTTGGCTATGTTAAAGATGGTGGTGAAGCCGTACTGTCTCAGCTTAAAAAAGGCGATAAGATTGTTAGTGCTCGTGTGATCGATGGTTTGGACTATTTTGTTCCGGGTCATGCTGCGTAGCTGAGGCTTGTAAGCTCCCTCAGTGCGAGAATTTGACCGAAAAACCGCCGATGTTTTTGAGGACATCGGCGGTTTTTCTGTTGGGGTGAGCCTCAAGCTGTGCGGACTGTTATTGAACGCCTTTCATTAATCATTTAATAATAATTAACGCCCGACGATACTGCGCGTGTAGTTCGCCCAGAGCGACGCCGCTAGGCCGCTGCTGCTACCCGTTGGTGCATTGTCATCGTTGCCGAGCCAAACGCCGGTCACGATCGAGCGATCGGGAACAAAGCCGATAAACAACAGATCCACACCGTCATTCGTCGTCCCGGTCTTGCCCGCTTCACCCAGGCCGATCGCCGCTGCACTTCCCGTACCGCCCGCAACGCCGCCGCGCAACATGTCCGTCAGCGTCATCGCCGTATTCACCGATAACACCTCCGCCAACGCGCCCGACTCCGTCGCAAAGTCGTAGACCACTCGGCAGCTTGTCGGGTCGTTGCGATCGACGCAATCACCGCTATCGAGGATGCGCCGAATCAGATGTGGACGCGCCCACTGACCACGATTGGCGATCGCGCCGTAGGCTCCCGTCATCTCAAATAACGTCGTTTCACTTTGACCCAAAATCAAACCGGGAACCGGATCAAGTTCCGATGTAATCCCCAGATCTTTCGCCAGACGGACAATCTTACCGAGGCTGGCCTCCTGGGCGACCCGCAGTGCCACCACATTTTCCGATTGCGCCAAACCGGTGTACATATCCACCGCGCCGCCACTGCGCTGACAGCCCTCGAAAAATTGCCCTTTCCAGGTCAGACCCTCGCAGGAGTAGGCCGTACTGGCCGGAATTCCCTGTTCCAGGGCAGCGGCGTAGCCAAAGATTTTGAACGTTGATCCGGGCTGGCGTAACGCCTGAGTCGCTCGGTTAAACTGGCTTTCGCCGTAGTCCGCACCGCCCACCATGGCTAGGGTTTCACCGTTGCGAAAATCCAGCGTGACCATTGCCCCTTGGGAGACATTTCCATTCGCGGCGAGTTCCTGTTCTAGAGCCGCCTCCATCGCGATCTGCATATTTGGATCAAGACCGGTTTCGACGATCAGATTACCTTCGCGGGCAAACTGTGAGCCGAGCAGTGCTTCCATTTCCAGGAAGATTTGATTGTAGAAGTAGGGCGCGACCGTGTCTTCGAGGATTTTTTTGGCGCGGGGATTGATTTCGACGCGCGATCGCCGGGCGCGATCGGCCTCGTCTTGGTTAATGTAGCCCTTGGCTCGCATCCGGGCGATCACACGGTTGCGATAGTCGAGTGCGTCGCTGTAGCTGTCGATCGGGTTAAGGCTATTGGGTGCAGGCAGGATGCCGACGAGGGTGGCGGCTTCGGAGAGGTCGAGATCCTTAGCGGCTTTACCAAAATAAAACTGGGCGGCATCCTCAAAGCCAAACAGATCAATGCCCAAAAACACACGATTGAGATACAGCATCAGGATCTGATCCTTGCTGTAAAACATCTCTAGCTTCAGCGCCACGATCGCCTCGCGAATCTTGCGCCCCGCCGAATCCTCCGTGCCGACGTAGTCGCGATAGAGGCTGCGTGCCACCTGCTGCGTAATCGTACTTGCCCCTTCACGAATGCCGCCACCGCGCAGGTTGGTGACGATCGCGCGGGCAATCCCCAGCGGATCGATGCCCAAATGCCAGTTAAAGCGGGTATCTTCCGACGAGACGACGGCTTTCGGCAGATAGGGGCCAAATTCCGTCAGGGTTTCGTGTTCGATGTGGGTGGTGCTGTAAGGCTCGCGCAGGGGCTTGTTGTTGCGATCGTAAATCACCACTGGGCCGATCGTGGACGGGGGCAGCGGGCGCACCTGGAATTTCTGCCATTCCACCAGAATAAACAACGCCAGCAAGGCCGAAATGCCCGTCACGCCGTAGAGACTATATTGAAAAAACTGGACGTAAATCGGCGGCGGATCGATAAATTCGATCGTCACGCCGTCCGCGAGAGCCGCAGGCCCCAGGGTGAGGGTGTCGCCGTGTTTCAGTTCGATGCGTTCGATGCGCTGTTTGCCGCGATAGAGTCCGTTGGTGGATTTGCGATCTTTGATCACGAAGGGCGATCGGCGATCGTGACTGTTGCGCGAAATCGACAGATGTTCTTTACTCGCGATGCTGGAATTGACCTTAATTTCGCAGCTCGATGATCGCCCGAGCAAATACCGCTCACCAATCAGATCAAAGTCCCACGGCTCGCGATCGCCCTCCGTAATCCGCAGCTTCGGGACGCGCACCTTCTCTTTCAGCTCTGGCGGCACAAAGCCGATTTTTTCCGCCACCTTCATCACCGTGCCGAGCAGGGTTCGGGGTGGCTCGGTGGCCGATGGCGGGCTGGAGGGAGAAGAGGGTACTCCTAGGGGTGAGGAGGGACGGGACGAGTTGGGATCGGGGGGGACGTTCATGCACTGCCTCAACGCAAACTCGCGATCGACGGAGTATCGCGGTAATTCAATCCGAGTTTAACGGAAAGGTTTACGGAATTTTGGAGAGAATTGGGTCTTGCGACCTTGCGACAACAGAGGAAACGCGGATGGTGATCGAATGAGCGATCGAGTGATCTTATCGATCGAGACGTACACGCGGCGTCAGCAAGATCGTGCGGCGGCTATCGACCAGCATCGACCACAAGCCCGCCTCATTCAACGCATTGAGCACCGCGTTGGCCTCTGTTTCATCTTTGCTAAAGTCCGCCATCAAAAAGGGACGCTGACCGTAGGACACCAAACCCACAGCCTGACCGGTGATTGCGGCCACATCGGCGGCAAGGCTGGGATCGTTGAAATAATCCACCAACACCACATAACCCTCGGCGATGAGTTGCGGGTTAAACACCGGTGTAATCACGCCGTCATTGAGGCGGGCTTGAGCGAAGTCGGGGTTGGCGACGGGTACACCTGAGGGGGGTGGTACGCGATCGGCGGTCGTGGCAGGACGCTGTGTTTGAGCGGTGTTGGCGGTTGGTGGTTCGGACTCGATCTCGGCGTTGTCTTCGATCTGCGGTGGTGGCATATCTGCCGGGGTGAACACCGGTAAATCCTCGTCTTCCGTCTCGGTGATAGCATCCGCGTCGCCGCTATCCTCCGCGACGGTCGGAGCTGCCGCCGGTGCGCTGCCGGGAGCGGGTCGCGCCTCGACGACCTGCACTTCGGGTAAATCGAGCGCTTCACCGTAGGGGCGTGGCTCAAATCGTGGCTCGGCTGAGACGGTTTCCGTTTCGGGTAAGCGGGTCACGAAGGCGGATAGACCGAGATCATTGGTCAGGCTACGTGCGAGATCACTGGCTTCGCTTGAATCCTCAAAGCCTGCGATCCGCACAACGGTTTCGCCTAGATACGAGCAAACCTGTGTCGCGAGGCCGTTATCGAGGTCGTTCACGAAGTCGATCGCGCTGTCACGATCGCTGTCGGTATTGGCGATCGTCAGGAGAAGATACTCACCTGGCGCGGGAGCCGGACAGTTGATGTATTCCGTTGTTTGGGCGATCGCAGCGCCCGCCCCGATCCAACTGACGATCGCGGCACTGCCAAGGGTGCGGCACAGGGTCGAGAGGGTGCGCAGGATTGGATGACGCATGGTTTTGGGGGTAAAGCGACGATGGGACGGGCACGAACGAAGCGCAGGCGGTTTAGATGAGGGGGGTCATTTAGGCTGTGGTGACGAGGGAGGCGAGCGGATCGGCGATCGCGTCGCTGGGGGCTTCAAATTCGCCGGTGATGACGTGTTCGACACGGAGTTTAAACCAGGTGATAAACACGGGATCGGTGGAAACCATCGCGGCGGCGGGTTGGGGGCATTGGGCTTTGACGGCGGCGAGTTCGGGGGCTTCGAGGAAGGCGGGTTGATCGATCATCCAAAAGTCGATCACTTTTTCGCGTTCGTTATAGTTCCGAATGCGTTCCTCGATTACTTCTTGTAGTGGTTCTTCTTCGAGCAAAAATTTGCGGCTGGCGGCGGCGTAATAGTAGGTTGTCATCGTCAGATTATGGAACGTTTTTTATGGATGGATCGGGCGATCGGCGAATTTTGCGATCGCGATGTCTGTCCGAATTATAGTGATCCGAACGGATCATCATCGAGCGATCGAGTGTAGACGATGCTCGTCGGTGACTGGGTGCGATCGAACAAAACTTCAACCAACAACAGGATACGATCGAACTCGCGCGGGTGTGGTTTGCGGGGTGTGAGACCTCTGAGGTTTTGGAAACCTCAAAGGTCTGGCTTATTGCGTATGAGTTGGTAGAGGGTGTTAGGCGGTCTGGAGCAGTTCGTCGTGAAGGAGTAACAAGCAATCGACGTTCAGAGTTTCCATGGCGAAGGTTGCACCGTCGCTGCTGGAAAATTCGACTTCGACGGCGTGATCGCCGTATTCCATGACGACGGTTCCGATTTGGCCTTTGCGGAGGACGATCGGTTCTCCGGTTTCAAAGTGGGTGGTGGGGTGGTCTTCGGTGAGGGCGACGAGGTCGAGATCGTGGGGAATTTGCATAATCGTTAGCCTATTTATCAACGGGGTAGCAGTTGGTCAAGCGAGGGAAATCTTCATCGGTGCGAATAATCCAAGCGGTCAGGATGAGTGAAGAGCCGGTATTGGTTTCGAGCCAAAATTTGAGGTTGTAATGTCTACCGAATTCATTTGTTTTGCGGAGGGTGGCGGGTTCGGTGAGGGCGGCACGGCGAATTGCGTTTTTGAGCTGATCGGCGTTGTTGAGGGTGATACCGAGACGTTTTTGGAAAAGTCGGGATTTGTGTTGTCCTTTACGGTGGTTTGGGTTGAGGCAGTAGTCATCGATCTTGTTGCCGAGTTGGGCGCGATCGGCGTTTGGGAGTGTCATTGTTGGCGGAGCTGGGTGAGGAGGTGCTGGGTGAGGGGATGCTCGGAGAGTTCGGCGGTGCGGTTTTGTTTAATTGCGTATTGAATTAAATTCGTCAAACTCTGAAACGAGCCTTGTGTATCGGGATGCGCTTCCCCCAGCTTTTGCGCCCGAATCAGCAACGCCCGCACCAGCAACCGTTCCGCCTCGCCCCAACGAGCTTGATAGCAATACAGCACCGCCAAATTGTTGAGGCTGGAGGCGGTAAGGGGATGGTCGGCTCCCAGTTGCCGTTCGTAGATGTCTAAGGCGCGTTGGTAGAGCGGTTCGGCTGACTCGTATTTCCCTTGTGATTCGTACAATCCCGCCAAATTGTTGAGGCTGGTGGCGGTATCGGGATGGTCGGCTCCGAAGCGGATTTCACTGCGATCGAGGCACTGCTGAGAATAGGTTTCAGCTTCGCTAAACAAGCTTTGGGCTTTATAAAACCGAGCTAAACCAACAAACGGCCAGTCCCAATCTGCATCACTGAGCAAATCGCTGTACTCCGTCGCCGCTGCCAGGTGGACGATCGCCTCCTTCAGTTCTGCCTGTTGCGAGATCGTCACGGTTTGCGGAATCTCTTCAGCGATCGCCGTCATCACCCGCGCAAACGATCGCCGCCAGTCCGTCGCCTCCGATCGCGCCGCCAACTTCACCGCGAAAAACTCCCGAATTAACGGGTGTAGTCCATACCGCTCCTCGCTGACCCGATCCAACAAATGCAACCGCTCCAACTCCCGCCGCGCTTGCCGTCTGGCTTTCTCATCCAACAACAAACACCACTGTTTCACCGTCGGCGGCGCTTCCCGCTTCAGCCAGCGCCGCAACTTGTCGCGCTTGCGTTCCGGTTTCGGCGTGTCGTCCAGCTTGCAACCCGCGATCGTCCGCTCGACTAATTCCCACGGAATCGGCGCACTCGCAAACACACTTAACCCCATCGCCATCTGTTTTGCCGCGTCCGATAACCGCTGCCAACTGACATTAAACGCCACCTCGATCGGCTCGATCGCCTCGTGTCGCAAACGCTCAGTTTTCAGTTGATCGAAGAGTTTTGCGATCGTTAAATCCGGCTCGATCGCCAGCAAGCTACCAACCAACTCGATCGCCAACGGTAGATAGCCCAACCATTTCAGCAAATCCCGCGCGATCCGTGCTTCCTGACAAACGCGATCGCGCCCGATCCACAGCGTCAGCAACCGGATCGCCGCCAACGGCTTCAGCACCGCCAAATCCAGCCGATCGATCCCCTGCAACCGTTCCCGCGTCGTCACCAAAACCCGAAACCGCCCATCACTCGGCAAACACGGCTTCACCTGAGCCGCATAATCCGTCACATCATCAAAAATCAACAACACCGATTCCGGCGGCACTTCGATCGCAGGCCAATGCGCCCAACAAAACGCCAACTGCTCCCGTAAATCACCCAACTGCGAAAAATTCACCGTCGGAAAAACGTCGATCGGGCAAAAACTCAACAACTCAAACCCCGCCCGTTCCCCCGCCAGCCACACCACCCCGCCGCGATAAGTTTCCGCCAAATGCCGCCGCCCATACTGCACCGCCAGCTCGCTTTTCCCCACGCCACCCATTCCCGCCACACTCGCGATCGCACCCGCTCCGATCGTTGTAGCCGCGCATGGAGATCCTGCAAAACAGCATCACGACCCACGAAGCGATCGCGATCGATGCCTCGTGACTCTAGATTGTTCGGCGGTTCGTTACTGGTGCGATCGGGCGGCTTCGACGCAAGGTTGTAAATATCACCTTCGGCATACTGACCGCGATTGTTAATTTCGCGATAATCGCCACCACCCGTATTGATATCGCGATTGTTCGTCATAGCCACACATTCCCACTCAATACCGCCACGATATACCCATCCCTCAGACGACCGCCAACCGTTCCAATAACCCAACAATCTCGATCGACCCCAAATCCACCTTCTCCGACGCCAAATCAATATCCAAACTCAACACCTGACCCGTCGCGTCAAAATCGATCGTCACATCTTCGCTTACCTCTTCCGTGCGATCGCTAACGCCCGATTTTAGTTCGATCGATAGCGTATCGGTCTCGGGATAGTAGTGAATCTTCATGGCTTAAGCATCCTCCTGTTGTCGTCGATATTTACGTAAAAAGTCTCGATCAAAAAATGCTTAGTGTAGCGATACCGCTCAGAACCAATCGACAATTTTTTAATCCGGTATCCGCGCAAAACTCGCGCACATTATGGGTTACCAGCGTCGCATCGCGCGATAATGCCACCCCCGCAACCAACGTATCGATCGGCCCGATCGGTGTTCCCCGCGCTTCGAGCAACGTCCGAACAGCGGACGCCGCATCCGCCGCATCGCAATCGAAATCGATCACCCGAACCTTATCCAGAAAATTATTGAGTTCGGCGACACGGCGTCGAGGCGATCCAGCCTTCTTGATACCCGTTTGTAGCTCATAGAGCACAACAGAAGGCAGTAGGAGCGTACTTGAGCTAGCACGCAAGAAGTTCGAGACGACCCGCCCGCGATCTCGAAAGTAGTAAATGACAATATTGCTATCGAGAACGTACAACTAGCGAATCTCCAAAACCCCGT
>JAAUPN010000306.1 GCA_012033105.1 Coleofasciculaceae cyanobacterium RL_1_1 | reverse complement strand
CGCGGGGGTCAACCCGAAATGAGCGACTTCAAGTGTGCGTGAGCCGGATGCCATCGGACACGCTGACTTCGTTCTGGCCATATAGCCACATAGTCAAGCGAGATACACTGATAATACCAGCCTATGCGACACATTAATTCATCTAAATTAATATTTGGAATTAATACTTAGACATTCAAAGACCTGCGCCCGACGCATGGGTGTTGGGCGCAGGTGAAGCGCGATCTGCTGCTAGTTGTCTGTAGTCCGTACCCTCAGCAATCCAACAACTCAAAAAAGTCCGAATCCAGGTCGTAGCCCAACATCTTCGCAAACGCCATCATCCGCGCCTGGTGCGGCAGCTCTGCCCGTTGCAGCCAGATCGACAGCTCAAACACCTTCCGCATCAAAAAGATCTCCAGCGCTTCGGGATTAAACTGAATCCCCTCCGTTGGGTGAAACTCGTGGGGAACCAACATCGCTACATACCGCGCTAGCTCTGACTTCCAGTCCAGGAACAGCGGCATCCAAGGATAGGTCGCTTCGAGCCGCACAAACCACAGACGCACCTCCGGGATTTCCGACAGCTCGCGCGGATCGGTCGGCTCACGCTCAAACTCGATCGCAAAGGCGATCGCCTGCTCGAAATCCTCCGCAACAAAACGACCCGCCTCCACCTCGTTCGCCCACGCGGCGAGCGGGCTAAGGTCAAGACGGTAAATAGATTCGGTATTGAGGGCGATCGTTTGCGTCATCGTACAAGATTAGGGGTAATCGTTATCGCGACTATGTTACCGGCTCGATCGCTGCATCAAGCCAGAAACATAGTCTTTAACGGATTTAAATTACAACAGAAATCCTGATCAAGCTAAAGCTTGACCGCAATTAAGCGACGTTTAAATTCTGCGATGAGTTCATCTTTCGTACGTTCTTTTTGACCAATGTTGACATAAAACTCCGCCAGCTTGTCAAACTCTCCATTTAACACCAGCGTCCCCACCTGCATCGCCCCAATTCCTGAGAAAATAAATGAGTCATTCTCAGCGTGATTTTTGAGATTAGCCTGGAAATATTCCGGGAGACGATGCCAAGGAACACCAGGGTTTTCGTGATGTTCAATGTGGTAGCCGTCATTGAAGTTGCGTGAATTTGAGACGGTGTTAATGCAGGTAAATGTCGATTTGTAGTTGTTATCCGGCTCGTCTGGGTCAACAAAAATGTGTTGCTTCCAGTTGCCTTGCATCATCGCAAAAGAGATGAAGACCACGGGAAAGAGAAAGACAAAAAAGGTGGCGATCGGACGCAGAGAAAAGAGGTAGGCTGATGTACCAAAAAAGAATAATTCACCCGCCAAACATTGCGTCACCACTTGATAGCGACCTTGACGAAAGAGCAGGTACGGCAACTCAACCCAAATCGCCACGGCAAAGCGCAGCATGTAGAGAAAATGATGCCACTTGGAGTCGCGCCGGTAGATCATCGTTGAGCTGAGATCCTTGGGGGCAACGTTGTCTTCGCAATGGTGCATTGCGATGTGGTGCGCGTAGTAGATGTTCGGTGGAATGCCAAAAAAGCAGGACAAGAAACTGCCGTAAATGTGCTTTAATCCACGGAATTTTTTATTAAAAATTGACGTGTGAGTGGAGTAGTGCAACGCGAGGATAAACGATCGCGCATAGGTCACAAAATGAAAGGCAAAGTAACCGAAACCCAGCACGATCATCAAGGCCGGATGAATTTTACCTTCAAGCCAAAACAGCCCGATCGCCAGTGGAATACTGGTCAGCAAAATATTGACGGCCACCAGAAAAACATAAATGTTTTTCTCTTCATTGCGTTTCAGTAATGTGTCGATCACCCATTGACGCAGCGAGGCAGGAAGGTCAAAACGATGTTCATTACGTGGCTGATCAATATCAAATTGATTGATCGCCTCAGCCGTTGGGCTTGGGTATGTTTGCATGAAAAATGCCGTTATATCGAAAGGAAGATAAAACTCCTGCCACTATAACGATTTCCAGTGAAATGGGTGAGGTGGGAGCGTAACGTGAAAGCAAAAAAATATTGATAGCGCAAGGGGATAGAATCTCCCCATGGCACGGTTCAACGACTCAACAGGTCTCTACATTAAAGCAACCTAAAAATCGCTACGTATCGATCGCCCCTTCGATTTTGGCATTAAATCCATAGACTTCGCGCCGACCGACGTAAGGCACAAGGGTCACCTCGCGATCGTCTCCCGGCTCAAACCGAACGGCAGTTCCGGCGGGAATATCGAGGCGCATTCCCTTGGTAGACTCGCGATCGAACTCCAGTGCGGCATTGACTTCGTAGAAGTGGAAGTGTGAGCCGATTTGGATCGGACGATCGCCGGTATTGGCGACCGTGAGGGTTAACGTGGGACGACCCGCGTTGAGTTCGATCGTGCCGTCGGGCGTGAAAAGTTCACCGGGGATCATAATGGGCCGTCTGAGATGGGTGGGGTGGTTTGTTTGCGGGCGCGATCGCGATCAGGTAGATAGGCCGCTGCGATCGGGAATGCTAGTTCGATGCCTTCTAGTTTATAGCGTTCATGCAGCTGCTTAATCAGCTCATTCCGCAATCGCAACCCGGCGAGGTAGTCTTTCGCATGGACAAAAACCCGACAATCTACACTGAAGTAACTAAAGCTTTCGTAGAGAAAAAAGGGAGCTTTGCCGGGAAACGCATGTAAACAGCAATTTTGCAGTTCCCGCGCCACATCGAGCGTGACACGTTCAACCTGTCGCAGATCGCAACCGTAGGCAATTCCAAGACGTAGATCGACCGTTAGATTACGCTGAGGCAACCCGTAGTTTTTAAATGCCGAAGCCACAATCCGCGAGTTAGGAATTACGACTTGGTTATCAAAAATGTCTTGGATGACGGTGTAACGCCATTCCACATCGGTGACGTAGCCCGCTTCGCCACTCCCTAGCTCGACATAATCGCCGGGACGAACTTTTTTCGACATGATGATATTCAGGCCAGAAAAAAGATTAGCAAGCGTATTTTGTAAGGCTAAACCGATCGAAACACCCCCAACCCCCAGCGCGGTGAGTAGGGGGGAAATGGAAATTCCCAGGGATTGGATGACGATGAGGATACCAATGCTGAAAATTGCCAGTTTGGTCAGATTTTCAAACAGCGAGGTAACGGGTGAAGCGTTGTCGTTTTTGTCGCTGTAGAGTTCGATGAAGCCGACGGCGAGACGAGCGATGACGATCGTGGCGGAAATCAGCGCGATCGCCATCAGGCTTTTATCGAAAAGCGATCGCAGTTGCGAATTGAGATCGAGACTCAGACTCGCACAAAAAAAACCGAGTAGGACAAACCACAACAGAGTCATCCCCCGTAGGGATGACAGCACCAGAGAATAACCTGGCCAGCCCGTCCGCATGGCGATCGCGCGAAGATAGACAATGGCGCGACGTTCAAAAATAATGCCACCGATCGCACTAAGGAGTACGAGAGCCAGGGGCCACAATAGTCTTGCAAGGCGAAGGGCATCCGTCAGCATAAGTACGATCAAACATCGAGCAGTTAACGATTAACGGGTCACAGGCTCTCTAACGTTATGTCAGAGATTAGGTCTGAAGATCTGAAGATTAGGTCTGAAGACTATGCCTGAGATTCTGCCTGAAATTACGGGAATAGATCGGAAGCCTGAAAGCCCCGTGATTTCAATCCGGGGATGAAAGGCGACTCGTGCGGCTTTAGCCGACTTTACCCAAGTAGGTAATACTGATGATCTGCTGGATGTATGCCTAAAGTCACCACAACACTAAAGCTAAAGTTCCTTAACCTGAACCAAGTCAAGGCTGACTTATTTGCTGAAATGACGGCTGAATGCACGTCACTGGCAAATGAGTTGCTTAGTGTTCCGTTGGCTGAACGACGCAAGCTAACGACGGCCAAGGTTGTGACCTGCCTATCTCAGTACGGGGACAAAAGTTGTAGGGAATGTCGGAAATCTGTGCGGTGAAGGGAAAAATCCATGCAGAGGCGACGGAGAAAATCGAGACCGAGCCGAAACAAACTCTTCTCCCGTCGGCCATGT
>JAAUPN010000122.1 GCA_012033105.1 Coleofasciculaceae cyanobacterium RL_1_1 | reverse complement strand
CTTCCAAGGGAGAAGGGGAGTAGAACGAAAACTAAGGTGTTCAAAATCCCTCGCCCTCGTGAGGGAGAGGGATTTAGGGTGAGGGTCAAACCCGGTTTCGGGTGAACCAGAGATGTGTATACACGGTAACCCAAACTGGGAGAAAGATTTAGGGTGAGGGTCAACATTGGTGCAAGAGGTCTATTTAGAGAGATGGATTATGACCGGATATTTTCAGCCTTAGCCAAGACGATAGCCAAACCCTCGCACCGTAATAATGTATTGCGGACTGCTCGGATCAACTTCAATTTTTTCCCGCAACCAACGGATATGCACATCCACGGTTTTACTATCGCCGACAAAGTCAAACCCCCAAATTTGATCGAGGAGCTGTTCACGCGACCAGACCCGGCGCGGCGATTGGGTAAATAACTCCAACAGCCGGAATTCCTTCGGAGCTAGATTAACTTCTTCACCGCGCACAACCACACGGCACTGTTGCGGGTAAACCTGAATGCCTTCAAACTCCACCACCTCCGGCGGATTATCCTGATCCGATTTCGCTCGACGCAGCAGCGCCCGACAGCGAGCCACCAGTTCACGCATTCCGAAGGGTTTACAGAGATAGTCATCCGCACCGACTTCGAGACCGAGCACGCGATCGGTTTCGCTGGCTTTGGCGCTGAGAACCAGGATCGGAATCGGGTTGCCCTGCTGGCGAAGCAGGCGGCACAGATCGAGGCCGTTAATGTGCGGCAGCATGACATCAAGCACAATGAGATCAAAGGATTGATCGCTCCCCTGAGCTTCGGCGCTGAGACGATTGATCGCATCACGTCCATTATCGACGGCTGTTACACGATAGCCCTCGTCCTGGAGCGCAAGTTCAACCATTTCTCGGATGAGTTCTTCATCTTCAACGATGAGAACTCGCTTCGGACGTCCAAGATCGGAGGACATCGGAGTCACATTGGCATCAATGGCTAACATGTATCGAAGGAAATAGTGTGAAGCGGAAGGTGATTGATCGAGTGTTTTGTTACGGCGTTGATGGAAATCGTTGCTGTTGTTCCATTCACGTTATGACTCGAACAAAGCTCAAACAAAGACAGACTCATTCTATCGATCGAATTCCCCTTTTGATCACAGTTTGATGATGAGATGATTAATTTTTAAATTCATCGATCAAAACATCATCAGGTCTAAGCTAAATCTAAGGTTTAAATATTTCCCAGGAAATAAGCCCCAAACCTTTAAGCTGCAATCTATCCAGACTGAATACAGTCAGTCAAGATTGCCTACAAATCCAATGCTAGACGTTCAAAAATTGATGTAAACCGTAAATCATAGATTAATGACGGTCAAGATTAATTTCAGGACTCTCGTTGCTTCTTGCTTGCTTAAAGAATGGTTAACCTTCGTTTTTCTTAAGGTTAAGTGACTGGAATGAATACAGGATCAACGTGCATTCAAGGTTAACCCCGATGATCCGCCCTAGGTTGTCTGAATTAACCGGGCATCACGCGAAATGGTTCACTCTCGGGCGTAAATCCAAGGAGCAAGACTGACACCACATTATCCGGCGGATTGGGAATTATGTAGTGTTGGCACAAAACAGCGCCGTAGGTATTTTCCACAGCTTCGATCCCGGCTTCCATTGCGGTTTTGACTTCCGAAACGGGGCCACGAATGACGACCATAAATTCGGCTCGTTCTGCCTTATCGAAAAAGACGAGTGTGACGCGCCCGCGTTTCACCATTGCATCTGCGGCGGCGAGGGTGCCGGGAAATCCCAGCGCTTGAATGACACCAACGGCGATCGCCATGGTTTGCGGCTCCGACTCAAAAGATTATGACAACAGCGCGATCGTTCCGGTTTCGCGGGACGATCGGGACGTAAGACCCCGTTTCGCGCGTACCAATTGTACAAGCTTCGGTTTTATCTGCGACATCTGCGGCACTAGCGCAAATCGAGCGCACTTTCATCGAGGGGGTTTTCGCCGTGGGCGTAGGCTTGCCACGCGAGATCCAGCAGAGCATTGAAAATCGCGACCGCAACGATCGCCGATCCCTTGCGGCCTGCGCTACGAATATGCGGCACACGGGCATCATTCAGCCGCTCTTTGAGAACATCACCGCCCATAAAGCCAGATGGCGTAGCAATGACCAGGGCTGGGTTCACATCTTCGTTTTCGATCGTCTCGATCAGGCTCGCTAGGGCGCTGCTGGATTGTCCTAGAACGAAGATCGCCTCGGGATAGCGACGCGCCAGAGTTTCGACGCCCCAAGCGGCCTGGGTCTTTTGGCGCTGTGGTCGGGTCAGGGCTTCGATGCCGCAGTAGACCGGATTGGAAAAGGTGCGCTGAAGTTTGGGCGCGATGCCAACCTGTACCATCGGCATATCGGTGACGATCGTTGTTCGCGCGGCTAGGGCTGCCGCTCCCGATTGCAGGGCATTGTCGGAAAACTGGATCAGTGAGCCGTATTCGAGGTCGGCGGTTTCAAAAATTGCTTGGCGAACGATGTAGTACTCCGAAGGCGATCGATCCAGATCGCTTAGTTCACGGTCTAGTTCGCCTAACGCGCGAGCGTCTTCCGCGTGCCAATCCATAGCTGCTTTTATCCTTGGGGCAATCGAGATTGCGGCGATCGTAACGCCAACGCGAACGATTCACAATCAGGTATTGATGATCGTATGCGGTGTCATCTCGCCGCTCTCAAGCTTAACAGGTTGAATCCAGGGAACGTCATTACGATTGGCACTAGACCGGTGGTATCGCATCGGCAGGATCTGGGTGAACTCGTGATCGGCGATCGCCCTAGCCGAATACCTGCGTCCAGTAGTGATTCCAATTTTCGTTGCCCGTATCTTCCGCAAGGAAAACGTAACCGACCCCAAGCCCGGTATAGCGTTCATTGAGCAGGTTGGCGCGATGGCCGGGGCTGTTGATCCAGCCCTGGACGACGCTCTCAGGACTGCTGTAACCCACGCCAATATTTTCGCCGACGAAGGTGGAATCGTAGCCCGCTGCGATCGCGCGATCGCCCGCCGTCGATCCGTCCTGGCCGGTATGGCTGAAAAAGTCGAGATTGGCCATGTTTTGGCTGTGGGTTTCGGCGGCTTGCGAGAGGTTGGTGTTCGCGGTGAGTGTGCTGACGCCGTTGGCTTGGCGAAATTGATTGGTGAGGCTGAGAACTTCGGCTTCAAAGGTGTCGAGGGTGGTCGTGGTCGGTGCGGTTTCGTCCGCTGTCACGAAATTGGCGGCACTAATCGTGGCGGGCAAGATGCCTTGGAGCAGGGCGATCGACTCTCCCGAGGTGGTTTGAATCAGGGTATTGCCACTGGTTGTGGAGAAGGTGAGATCGCTAAAGCTAACGCCAGCGGGCAGTTGCAAAATGTCGATTCCGCTTATGAAGTCGGTGATTGTATCGAGATTGTTGCCGACTTCGAGTACGAAGCGATCGCGACCGTCACCGCCGGTCAGCACATCAAATCCGCTGCCACCGGTCAGGGTGTCATCTCCCAGATCACCTGAGAGTAGATCGCTACCGCTACCACCCTCGATCGCGTCGTTCCTGACCGCCAAAACCACATCGTTCCCGCTACCACCGCTAATCGTGTCGCGGCCAAGATTTCCCGCAAGAACATCATCGCCATTGCCGCCGATGACGACATCATCGCCTTGCCCAGCGGAGATTGTGTCGTTACCGTCTGCACCGTCGATCGTGTCGTTGCCGGTGTTGCCGAAATAGATCCGGCTGCTGCTGTCATCGGTAGCGGTGTCATCTCCGGCGAGCAGGACAATGACATCAATACCACTGGAACGACTGAGTTCTGCGGCTTGGGCGGCATTCAAGTCGCGATAGATGAAGCGATCGGCGGTGGTCGTCGCAATGCCAAAGTCATAAAATTGGCCGTCGAATTCTTGGCTGAGGGCGATGCTGGTGAATTCCATTAGAGGTACCGAATCAAGGAAGAAAGCAGCGGGGAAAATTAGAGGCCGGGTCAGTTATCCTCTGCAACGATTTACGTCTCCCCATGTAGTTACATCCGTTGTTCTTGCCTATTTTTCCGAAATCTCTGATGCTTTTTAACTTTCTATCCCGCCAATTTTTAGGTTGCTTGACAGTACTGCTGAAACGCCACCCGCGCTGCTGCCTGTTGTGCTAACTTGCGCGATCGCCCTTTGCCCTCACCCCACAGCTCATTGTTGACCAAAATCCGCGCTGAGAAACGCTCCTCGCTGCCATGCTCTACATTCGCCTCTTCCACCTCATACACCGGCAAACATTTCAGATGACCTTGCGTCCATTCCTGGAGTGCCGCCTTATAGTTTTGACGTGCCGGATCACTCAGGATTGCCTCCGTTCGTGGGGCAAATTGCAGATCCAGCCACGATCGCACCACGCTGAGATCGCTGGTCGGCAGGTAGAGCGCCGCGATCGTCGCTTCCATCGCATCGGCCAAGAGGGGGGCGGTCGCAGTGCGATCGTTGCGTGTGCCGCCGCGCACCCGCAGATAGCGTTGCAGGTTATAGCTTTCCGCAATTTCGGCTAAGACGCGATCGCTTACCAGAATCGATCGAATCGCGGCAAACTCACCCACGGGGCGATCGGCATAGTTCTCCCAGAGAAACCGCGCCGCTGCTAGCCGTACCACCGCATCTCCAACAAATTCAAGCTGTTCGTAATTATCCGTTGCGGAGGCACTGGAATGGGTTAACGCCAAGTCCAGCAACGCCCAATCGAGTCGAGCCGCCACCGGATCGAGAGCAAATTTCGCAACCAGGCGTTCGAGTTCTTTTTGGCGTAGCGGGGGGAGGGTCGCCATACAGACGTACAACCAGTCCTAATCTAAAAAATTATTCAGTCGGAGGAGCCCCATACCGTGACCTAAACTCGACTTCTCGAAGTTTGAGCGGGCATCGATCGCGCCAAGGCGGTAACTCATCCGATAAACACGCCCTCATTTTATTATGGGTAGGCTTTTGATCGCATTTCGCCATTTCCCACCTTCGTCCACCCTCCCCTTCCGCATCCTGTTCGACACGATTTGCCATGACCTACGCTCACGTTATCGGCCTCGGAAAATCCGGCATTGCTGCCGCTCGTCTCCTTGTTCAACGCGGTTATACGGTCGGACTAAGCGATCGCGGCACAGACGATCGGCTCGAAGCGCAACGCCAAATCCTTGAAGCAGAAGGCATTACCGTCCATCTCGGTATAGGTTTTACACTCGCGGCCTTTCCCGAGACCGAAAAGCTGATCGTCAGTCCTGGCGTTCCTTGGGATTCGCCCGCCTTGGAGGAAGCCCGATCACGCGGTGTCGAAACCCTAGGCGAGATGGAACTGGCATGGCAAACCCTCGGCGATCGTCCCTGGGTTGGCGTCACCGGCACGAACGGCAAAACCACCACCACCGCTCTCACTGCCGCCATTTTCAGCGGTGCGGTCTACACGCTCCAGCCTGCGGCAATATCGGCTTTGCGGCCTGCGAGCTGGCGCTAACGCATGATCCCGATCGACCGATCGATTGGACGATCGCCGAACTCAGCAGCTACCAGATCGAATCCTCGATCGCCCTCGCGCCGACGATCGGCATTTGGACAACCTTCACCCCGGATCATCTCAATCGTCACTACACGCTGGAAAATTACTACGCGATCAAAGCCACATTGCTGACCCGATCAAACTATCGCGTCTTAAACGGTGATGATCCGGCACTGTACGCCCACCGCGCGGAGTGGGATCGCGATGCCTATTGGACTTCGGTACAGGGCAAAGAAGCCCTAGAGGGCATCACCCCTTACGCGTATATCGACTCCGGTTGGGTCTATGTTGAGGGCATCCAAATCGTTGAGGTGGCGGCGCTGGATATGCCCGGAGCGCATAACCAGCAAAATTTATTGCTCGCGATCGCGGCGGCACGGCTCGCCCAGCTTGACCCCGAGACGATCGCGGCGGCGGTGGCGGATTTCCCCGGTGTGGCGCATCGCCTGGAGACGATCGGCACGTGGCACGGTGTCCGGTTTGTCAACGACAGTAAGGCGACGAATTATGACGCCGCTGAAGTGGGGCTAACGTCGGTGGAGGCTCAGGCGATCTTGATTGCGGGAGGGTCGATCAAAGAGGGCGACGATGTGGCCTGGATGGATGCGATCGCCGATCGAGCGGCTTACGTGTTGCTGATCGGCATGGCTAGCGAGGCTTTTGCCCAACGGTTAACGGAGATGGGCTACAGTCGTTATGAGTACGTCGAGACGCTGGAGCGTGCCGTGCCGCGATCGGCAGAATTGGCGATCGAGCTGGACGCGAAAACGGTGTTGTTATCGCCCGCCTGTGCCAGCTTTGACCAGTTCACGAGCTTTGAAGAACGGGGCGATCGGTTCCGCGAGTTATGCCGTGTGCAGTTCGACGAGGTTTGATCGAGTCGTACCCATCACCCTCCCGTCACACTGATTCACCAAGCCAGAAAAATCGGTTGGTTATGATGGCATCAGTGATGGTTCATCCTGCCCTTGGGATTGGCTCAAGCTTGACTCGGTTTCGATCGCGACTTCGATTCGACTTCGATCCTGAACCAATTACGCCTATTTAACCTGTCGATCGCCACGATCATGAGTGCCACCAAAACCTACAGCACCCGCAAATTTATTGAACCGGCTATTTTTCTACGCTGGTTTACCTTCGGCTTGATCAGCGTCGCTCTTGTGGCTTCCTGGTTTATGGGTCAAACGCAAATCCGCAAAACCGTAGCCGTCGAGTCAGATGCGGAAGACTATACGGAAGTCGGACCCCTGACCTTAAATCCCCGTGCGATCGGTGCAACACGGATCAAGGCAGTGGCGAACATCCCCTCCAATCACTGGGTCACCTACGAGCTGATTTTGCTCGACAGTCAAGGCAACATTGTCACATCGGCGATGAAAGAAGCCTGGTCTGAATCCGGCACATGGAATGAGGACGGCGAGTCGGGAACCTGGTCGGAAACGGATCTCGATGCGGGTCTTGATGTCAAAGTCCAAGCTAGCGAGACCCTTACGCTGGCGGTGTCGGTACTGGACTATACGGCTACGAGCGGTCAGGAGATAACAACTCCCGTCCCGATCGAGGTCACGGCTCACACCGGCATTGTGTATCAAACTCCGCTGTGGTGGGGCTGGATTGTCACCGCTGTCTTAACCTGGATGTCCGGCTACATGATCCAAACGGGCAGTGGCCGCAAAGCCATCTTTAAAACCATTCCGGATAGTGATGTGGGAGCGCGTGGAACCCTCGGTGGATCGCTGAGTTTGGTACATCTATGGCTCGAAATCACGTCGGACGAAACGACACCGCCGACCCTCAAGCCCAAACTCTGGATTCGCAATGCTGACGGCGAGGATATTTTCCGGTACACCTACACCGTGACGCCCCGATCGGCTGGGGAAGATGTGCGGAAAAGTGAGCTAAATGTGTATTTTCGTCTGCGGGAAAAAGGGTCATATGGGTTTTATGTGGAGGTGATGCCCGATGCGTCGGTCGATCGTACGACGATCACGGTGTTTGATGGTGCGAAAACAGCGGGTCGGGTCGAGGTGACGGATATCGATAATGTGGCGATCGACATGCTCGATGATCTTGAGAATGATTCCGATGCATCACTCACAGGATTTACGCAGAAGTCCGACTTCTAAACGAAACGTCGTCGTTCTAACTCTCAGAACACTGTGAGAAGTCGGACTTCTAACACCCCGGTGTGCGCGAAGTAAGAAAGCAATGAGCACTGAGCGTAGTCGAAGTGCGATCTTCAGCTAAAGCACGACTTAATTTTCTGGGTCTACTTAGGGTCGATGTACGGCTCCTAATGTCTAAAATCTCCTGTCTATAGTCAGTTCCACAAAAAACGAGGCATATTAACTCTGTTCTGTTTGGACAAAAACCGTGTTATTCGCTGCGCGAAGGCTACGCCCACGACTCCGCTCAACGCTCTCGATATGTTCTACAAATGATTGAACTGACGATAAATCCCTAAAATTTCTCATCTCTCATCCGTAACTTTTTTGATTTCAGCTTGACATTATGATTTCCTGGTTTGCCCGATTCCTGACCGCCACCACCCTGGGAATTGCCCTCTGGGCGATTTGGCTAGGCTACTCGCAAAAATCCGCCCTCAGTTTACGGCAGTCTGACTCAAGCTATCGCCCACGTTACGGAACCACCACCTCTGGTTACTACTCCCGTGGCATTTGGCTCTACAGTCCCACCCGTACGGAATACGGAACCTTTCGCGGTGGTGGCCCCGGCGCGGGTGGTAAGTAAGGTTGAGCAATGAGAGGCTGAGAACAGCCGCCTTACCATGGTCTAGCCTTCCGACAATCCGCCGCTTCCGGCCTGCCGACTTGCCAACCTTCTAGCTGCCCTCAAACCCTTGACGCCGAACGATCCCCGCCCAGTTCCGACCCTCAGTGAACACCAGTGCAACATCTTGCTGCTTGCAGCGGCGGTGTCATCGGCTTGCGGTTTGGCGATCGAGTTGCTGCTCGGAACGCTAGCCAGCTATCTCGTCGGCAATCAGGCGCTGTCCTACGGCTTGGCGGTTGGGGGCTTTCTGGCCGCGATGGGACTTGGCTCTTATCTGAGTCAGTTCATCCTGAGTGATGACGAACCCTCGATCGATCCCAACCATCCCAACAATTCGACAATCTCCGCCTCCGCCGAAGCCGCCCGCGCGGCGCACCTACTCACACGCTTCGTCCAAGTCGAACTGGCGATCGCGCCCCTCAGCGCCCTCCTCCCCCTCGGCTTATTTGGCCTGTTTGTGATCGATCAATCCCTGTGGCTCGGGCTGATTTTGGTGACGCTGATTTTGGGAACTTTGGCGGGTTTGGAAGTGCCGCTACTGACGCGCATTATTGAGCGCGATCGCGGCCTCAAGGATTCCCTCGCACGAATTCTGGCGTTGGATTATGTCGGTGCGTTGTTCGGCTCGATCGCCTTTCCCGTCGTGCTGTTGCCGGTGTTTGGTATGTTTCCCACAGCGGCGATGCTGGGATCACTTCCGGCGTTGATGGTGTTCGCGATCGGGCAGTCGTTCCCCTCAATGCGGCGCTGGCGTTGGTGGGGTTTGATGATTGCGGCGCTCCTGTGGGCGATCGCACCGTTGAGCGTGCCGCTGGGCAACCTACTCGAAAATACGCTGTACGATGCGCCGATCGTTTCCCGCATTCAAACGCCGTATCAGCGCATCGTTCTGACCCGTGGTAGCCAAGATGCGCGGCTCTACGTCGATGGTGAGCTGCAATTTTCGACGATCGACGAATACCGCTACCACGAAGCCCTGATCCATCCAACCTTAGCCGCTGCCGGAACCCCGACGGGTCAGCCCAAGCGCGTGCTGCTGATGGGAGCTGGGGATGGTTTAGCGCTGCGGGAGGTCTTGAAATGGCCGTCGGTGGAGCGGGTGGTATTGCTTGAACTTGATCCGGCGATCGTCCAACTGGCGCGTCGCTATCCACTCTTGTCTAAATTGCACGACCAAGCCTTCGATGATTCCCGTGTCGAGATTCGTTACGGCGATGCTTTTTCGATCGCGCCCAAGCTGAATGAACAATTTGACGCCGATCATTGCCGATTTCCCCGACCCCGATCACAAGGTCATCGCCAAGCTGTACTCCGAAGGATTTTATCGGCGCTTGCGATCGCGCCTGACTCCCAACGGGGTGTTCGTCACCCAAGCTTCTAGTCCATTTTTTGCACCACGAGCCTTTGCCTGCGTGGAAAGACGCTGAATGCTGCCGGATTTGTCACGGCTCCCTATACGGTGGATATTCCGAGTTTTGGCCCGTGGGGGTTTGTGTTGGCCAGTGAGCGGGCGATCGACCCGGCAAGTTGGGCGATCGATGTGCCAACTCGCTTCTTAAATGCGGAGGTGCTGCCCGCTATGTTCATCTTGCCGAAGGATTTTCAAGGGCAAACGGTTGAGGTGAATCGCCTAGCACGACCGATTATCGTCCAGTATCAACTGATCAGCGTTGGGAACTATATTAAAAGTAGGGTGGGCATTGCCCTACTGTTTTTCTAAATTAATAGATGTTTACGTAACCCAAGCTTCTAGCTTGTCTGCAACCAGGATGGTTGAGTTACGTGGTTGAAGTCGCTTTAATTTTCTTGGGCTACTTATACGAGATAATCGTTCAATATAGCTAAAGATGAAAACACGAGGTTTAACACCATGGGAACAGCCGCCTTTATTCAAGATGAAGCGGAGTTCGATTCGCTGCTCACCTCAGAGTCGATCCTCGTTGTAGACTGTACGGCCACTTGGTGCGGCCCGTGTAAGGTCATTGCACCGCTGATTGACCGGTTGGCCGATGAGTACGCCGATCGCGCCAAAGTCTTCAAGCTCGATCTCGACGCCAATAAACCCGTAGCTAAACGGTTCGGCATTAAAAGTATCCCGGCGGTGATGTTCTTTAAAGATGGTGAATTGGCCGAGACGATCGTCGGAGCCAAGCCCTATGATGACTTCCAAGCTATGCTTGAACGTCAACTCTAAACGGGTGTCGCACGGCTCGATTGGGCGGGTGTCTGGCATGATTGTCCTAGACCAATCAAGCGTTGCTCGCTCAACGGTAGGGTTTCACTGCGATCTCCGAGTCCGATCTAATTAGCACTATGTCCGTGAACCGCAACGCGATCAACCTCGACGCGATCGACGATCCCATCCTTCGCCAACAGATCGCAGCCATGATCGCCGAAAATCATGAGCTACAGCGAAATTACCGGCTTGCCCAGCGCGAAGCACAGTTTAAATCCCACTTCCTCGCCCGGATTTCCCACGAGCTGCGATCGCCCCTCAGCGGCATCATCGGCAGCCATCAGCTCATCCTCGAAGACCTTTGCGAAGATGTAGAAGAAGAGCACGATTTTATTCAAGAGGCGAACAAGGCCGCGCTGAAACTGGTGCATATGCTCGATTCGTTGCTGCTGGTTTCGCGCATCGAAGCAGGACGACGCCCACCCAAAATTCAGCCGTTGACGCTGTATCAGCTATCGTGTCTTGTACGTGAGCCGATCGAGCTAGAGGCCGCGAACTACAGCGTGAGTTTTCAGTGGGAACTCGACGATCCGGATGTGCGATCGCGGTAGATAAAGACTTGATGGTGTTGATCGTGATTGATCTGCTGGAGTTGGCGATCGATCTAGGCCATCGTCGCGATGCGAGTGTTCGGCTCACCTGTCAAACTCAGGCTGACACGGTTGAATTTTGCTTGGATTCCGCTCTGGGGTCTGAGGATTTTAGTGATCCGATCGACTTTTTGGAACACCATACCGCGTCAGGGTGCGACACATTTAAACACCCCTTACCATTCTTTTCCTTATCACCCAGTTTGAGGCTTACCCTCAATCAACTCTTGATCGCACTGATGAGCGGTGGTCTCGATTTGCCGGTGTTGCTCGATGGCGAGTCGCCGACGCTGTCACGTTTGCGGTTTTGGGTACCACGATCGGTGTCCTAGTCGTCCGGTCTTCAGGGTCGGCGAACATTGGTTATTAGTGGTCGGCAGCGACGGCGGTAAGGCCGCGATCGTCTGCGATCGAGGTGACGCTGATCGTGTCGATCGGCGATTGTTCTAGCAGCATCGTCGTCGTCGAATTTTCCATGAAGCCGATCCGCTCGTAAAACTTCTGCTGATTGGTCGTCATCAGATACACGCGCTCGACACGATTCATAATGGGATGACCGAGCAATGTTTCAACCAGCTTACGACCCAGACCCAAGCCTTGATAGTCGCAATGGATCACCACATCCCAGATCGTGGCGCGAAAGATACCATCGGAGGTTGCCCGCGCAAAGCCAATCAGCTGATCGTCATCCCAGGCGGTAATCACAGGATTGCTATGCGCGATCGCAATTTGCATATCGTCGATGCTACGTTCCGCTGCCCAAAAAGCTGAACACTCAAACAGTGCCTTGAGCTGCTGAAAATCGACCGCAGAAGCGCGATCGCAAAATTGAACGTTCCGACAATCCATGCTGATTTTCTCCATAAAATAATCAGTCCCTAATGTGCGATGGCGTTCGTAAAAATGGCGATCGCGTGTTGAGTAAATTTGGCTAAGGTCGTGCTGACAGCCACGAGAAAAACCCGTGCGTATCAGGCTTCTCAAGTATTGGCACGGGTTTGGCGAGCCTCTGATGGTGTCAGGGCTGAAAGCATCCCATAGCAACGAAATTTGGTCTGCAATAGATGTAACAAATTCTTCTGCTGCTTGGGGTCTATTTGGCGACAAAATTGTCTGCTTTCTTTAACACAGCGCTCAGTACGGGGACAAAAAATGGAGGCGACCGTCTGTAGCCACGTGACGGAGGGGGATTGACAGCTCAGTGAAAGAGGGGGATGAGTGGAATAACCACAAACCAAACTCAGCCCCCTCATGAAAGA
>JAAUPN010000121.1 GCA_012033105.1 Coleofasciculaceae cyanobacterium RL_1_1 | reverse complement strand
CGGACGAACCGAATACGTTGAAATCGGCTTTGAAGCCGGTTTGCCCGTCTCGATCGATGGTACGGCTCTCGCACCGGTCGAACTGGTCACGCAGCTCAATGAAATCGTCGGTCGCCACGGCTATGGCCGGATCGATATGGTCGAAAACCGTCTCGTCGGCATCAAATCGCGCGAAATCTACGAAGCTCCGGCGCTGCTGGCCTTGATTCACGCTCACCGCGACATCGAAAGCCTGACCCTGACCAAAGATGTTTCGCAGTACAAACGTGGCATCGAAGAAACCTACAGCCAACTGGTTTACAACGGTCTCTGGTTCAACCCGCTCAAGCAAGCGCTAGATGCGTTCATCAAGGAAACCCAAATCCGCGTCAGTGGCACGGTGCGCGTCAAGCTGTTCAAAGGCACACTGACGATCGTGGGTCGTAAGTCGGCCAACACGCTGATCACCGAAGAGCTTTCGACCTACGGTGCTGACGACAAATTCGACCACAAAGCAGCGGAGGGCTTCATCTACGTTTGGGGTCTGCCGACGCGCGTTTGGTCGGAAAAACTACGCGGTTAAGGTTTGCCAGACCGCGATATCCAGAAGTCGGATTTCTTGAAGAAATCCGACTTCTCTCCCGACAGGAGTGATTCAATTCGTTGGATCACTCCTGTTCTGGTTTTGAGTTTTTTCGGGAGGAAGCGAGTTCGATCGTGATCGCACCGCAACATTCGTTTACAGTGGGTTTACCGTGAACTCTATGTACACCACTACACCACGGGCGCATTGCCCTGACGCCCCTACGTGACCATGCCCGATTCTCTCTTTCCCCAAGCCACACCTGAACCGACTTGGAAGGCGATCGCTCGTCTGCTGCGCTGGGACAAGCCCGCCGGTCGGTTGATTTTGATTGTCCCGGCACTGTGGGCGGCATTTTTAGCAGCGGAAGGACGACCGGCGATCGGCCTCGTGATCACAATTATTTTCGGGGCATTCGCGACCAGTGCGGCGGGCTGCGTGATTAACGATTTATGGGATCGCGATATTGATCCACAGGTGGAGCGGACGAAGTTGCGCCCGTTGGCGTCGCGTAAGCTGTCGGTGTCGATCGGCATTGCCGTATTTCTCGGGACACTGACCCTATCGGCGGTGTTGGCGACCTATCTCTATCGGCTCTATCCCCTCATGTTTTGGCTCTGCGTCGCAGCGGTTCCGGTGATTGTGTGCTATCCGTTGGCGAAGCGGGTGTTTCCCGTGCCGCAACTGGTGTTATCGATCGCCTGGGGGTTTGCGGTGTTAATTTGCTGGAGTGCGGTGACGGGGGCGTTGGTGGGTGCGACGTGGTGGCTCTGGGGCGCAACGGTGTTATGGACGTTGGGGTTCGATACGATTTATGCGATGGCTGATCGCGAGGACGATCGGCGGATTGGGGTGAATTCGAGTGCGTTGTTTTTTGGGTCGCAGGTGGTGAATGCGATCGCGGTGTTTTTTGCGGGGACGGTGTTGTGTTTCGTGAAGGTGGGGTTACTGTTGGGGTTGGGTGGAGTGTTTTGGGTGGGATTGGCGATCGCGGGGATCGGCTGGGGTTGGCAGTGTTGGGTGTTGTCGCGATCGGCGCTGGTGCGATCGGAGTATGGGCGATTATTTGGGCAGAATGTGTGGTTGGGTTTTGTGATTTTATTAGGTGAGATCGGGCATTACTGGATTTAGCCTCAGAGCTATCATGAAGCGCCGTGTGGTCAGTTCCAGAAAAAACGAAACACACAGACGCGCCTCATGTCTTCCAAAAACCGCGTTTCGACTCCGCTCAACGCTCTCAGGGTATAGGGTTCCCAATGCCGGGAGCCCTTGTTATATTTAGGCCGCACCGCGATAGCCGATCGTCGCGTAAAACGGATCGCTCGCACCAAAGCCGAACAGTTGCAACATCGCAGGCTGAGACGAAACCCGCGCGATCGTCTCGATGCGATCAAACCCCGCATTCTCAAAATAACGCTCAACCAGCGCGACCCGGCTTTTCTCTGAACCATCGCGCCACACCTCGATCGCCTTTTGGTAAAACATCCGATTCGAGTAACTGACAATCACGACACCGCCCGGTTTGAGGATACGGTGAAGCTCCGCAAAAATCGCCTCGGGCTGTTCGAGATACTGCACCGATACCGTAATCAGCACCCCATCGAAGCTGCCATCGTCGTAGGGCAAGGCTTGGTTTTGATTGAGATTTTGGACGAAGTAGCGATCGAGCCGCTGATTTTTCGCCAGCTCATCCGCATTCAGGCCATGACCTTCCACACGGGCGAAACTCATCTCACTCGGCAGATGCGACACCCAACTACTCATTAAATCCAACACCTGCATCTCAGGCGTCAGCCGCTCGCGGTAGAGCTGCGTGAGCTGGTCGATAAAACCTTCGTCTACGTGGGTAACGAAACGCGGCTGATCGTAGAATAAAGCGTCGTCAGCGAGGTCGAGTTTAGAGCGCTGGGCTGTTTTAAGTAAAAGCACGATCAATTATCGATAAATGAGGGCGAAAATAGCTCGAAGTCAGGACGTTGATGTGTGACGAGGGTTGCCAGTCTTGAACAAATTTGACAACAACAGCGTCATTAGGTTTAGTCTTCGGGAAACTGATACAGAGTCGTGACAGATCTGGCACAATGCAGAGATCCCGAAAAACGCTTGTTAAACTGTAGCCAATTTTCTACAACCGCGCCGCCGATCGCTGCTCCCTTCGCCATCCCTTCGTTTTTCCCCTATGCGCCCGCTGCTTCCCAAAGAATTTTTGCGTAAGTTTCCCCAGCGATCGGTACTCGCAGGCGCACAGCGCAAGTTTGCCGCACTCGCCAAACGTCCAGCCTTTGTCGCCACCGTTGTCTCGATCGGCATTCATGGCGGACTCGCCTTATCGATCCCGCGCTTGCTGCCGAGTTCAGCCCAAGAAGATACCGCCGTTGCGATCGAAACCGATGTCGTGACCCTCTCTCCGACGGATCTCGCCGCCTTCTCGTCCATGGCCACCGCGCCAGCCCCTCACTCCTCCAACTCACGCTACACCGACCTCAACGGACAAACCCTCCCCAATCTCTCAGCATCGCGAGAGCGTGACAGAACCGCAGATTCGCTCAATTCCGGCACCAGTAGCTTTGGGTGGGATTTTAGCGGTCGCGGATCGGAGTGGGTCGGAGTGGGTCGAGTGGGTCAAGTGGGTCGAGTGGGTCAAGTGGGTCGAGCAGCTTTGATGACGAGGACTCGTTTACCTACGATGCCACCCGCGAAGACGAGTTTTATGAATATTGGCAGCGATCGCAGGATTTGCTCGATCGGTTTGATCAGGGAGGGAATGCCGCGAGTGGTGGTAATGGCGGCAGCCGTGGCAACGGTGGTAATGACGGCGATGCGGATGCGGATGCGGGTGCAGATGGGGAAGATCCAAAAGCGATCGCGGGCAACAATAGCACGGGTGGCGGAACCGGAGGTGGAGGGACTAGCGACACCGGTATCGGCCTTAACACCAATGGAGACGGTGGTTTTAACTCTGGTGAACCCTACACTACGGGTATGGCCGCACGTCAGAGCTATGCGGTGTGGGCGATCGCCATGCAGGATGCAAAGGGTCTGAGTGAGGAAGAACTTACCCCGATCTTTCTGCCGGTGTCGATCCCCGTTCCCAGAACCGCCGGTGCTAGCCGCTTGGTCGGCGAGCAAGGAATCGTCGGCCTCCTCGTCAAACCGGACGGCACACCCGATTCGGCGGATTTGCTCTCGTCGTTCTCCTCGAATGAATTAGCGAAAAGCCTCGTGCGTGAGTTTGTCCTAGCCGGATTTGAGGGCTGTAATGTGGGAACACCACGCGACACCTGGACGGCCTGCGGTCTGGATATTACGTTTGTCGCGGCAGATGGTAGCAGCGGGACAGTGACGGCGAGTGGCGATAATGCGGGCAGTTCAGGAAATCCTGGCGGTTCGGGGAATCCCAGCGGTTCGGGGAATTCCGCAAATGCTTCCGGAGCCGATACCTCCGGTCAAACACCGAGTCCATCTGCAACACCACCGGAGTTGGTCGCTGTCCTCGAAGGTTTCGAGCCAGATACACCGATCGCGATCGCCATTAATGAAACCGTTCCCGCCTATCGGGCGTGGCGCAATCAAGTTGCCACAAGTGTCGGCAATATCGCCGATGGGCTGGTGTTCCGGGCTGTTCCGAGTGCGTTGCCCTATCCGGCAGACCTCGATCCCGAGTTCGATCGCAGTCAGCCGACCACGGCGATCGTCAGTTTGGTGCTTACTCCTGACTTAACGGTGATCCCCGACACCGCAACGCTGCTGCGTTCCTCCGGTAGCGATCAGATCGATGCGATCGCCCTCGGCTTTGCGGAAAACACACCACGGGATTGGTATGCCAGCAATCTAGAGCTAGACGGCGATCGGGGAGCGATCGTCCTCTTTACGCTGTCGTTTGTGGAAGCTGAAGACGACACCACAGCCCCTGCCGAAACCAATCCGGAAAGCTTGGGCGTCGGAGGCGAACCGGATACCCCAAATACCACACCGGGTAATGCGGCCGGTAACACGACCGGTAACGCGACCGGTAATGAGGCGACGGGCGAGATCGACGCGGCTGAAACGGAATAAAACGGTTTGGAGACGGCAGAAATGGGGCAATTGTGACAGCTCGCCCACAAAACGCCATGAAATCCCGATTACGATGCAGTATAAAGGTGCAGATACGCCCGTTATTGCTATGACTGTCCGATCGCCGATCTCGCCCCCCACTCGTCCCAAAGTCATCTTTCTCGACGCCGTCGGAACCCTATTCGGTGTACGCGGTAGCGTCGGTGAAATCTACGGACAATTTGCCCGTCAGTTTGGTGTGGATGCGCCGAACGAAGCGATTAACACGGCCTTTTACGACACCTTTAACGCCACGCCGGAAGCCGCCTTCCCCGGAGCCGATCGTCACGAGCTGCCACACCTCGAATATCAATGGTGGCGCACCATCGCCGCCCAAACCTTCCAAGCGGTTGGCGTGCTCGATCGCTTCGATAACTTCGATGATTTTTTCGAGGTGGCCTTCTGGCATTTCGCCACCGCTGACGCCTGGGACGTTTACCCCGACACCCTGCCCGCTCTCGATGCCTGGAGAGCACACGGCATTCCCCTCGGCCTGATTTCCAACTTTGACACACGGATTTATACCGTTTTGGACGTTTTGGGTTTGGCGGATTATTTCGAGTCGATTACCCTTTCGACGGAAATCGGGGCAGCGAAACCGGCGCGTCAGGTGTTCGAGGCGGCGCTGCATCGGCATGGTGTGGCTCCAGCGGAGGCATGGCATGTGGGCGACAGCGATCGGGCGGATTTTGCAGGGGCGCGGGCGGTGGGAATGCAGGCGGTTTATCTCGATCGGACATGATCTAGCTATGGGGACGCGACAGATGGGGACACAGATCAAGGCGTGATGAACTATCCCAATAACACCCACCATCTCACGATCAGTCTGGGGTTGATCGCCCTGTTCGCCCTCCAGTCCATCGCTCCCACCTCGGTTCAGGCACAAGTCATCCCCGATGCAACTTTGCCGAATCCCTCGATCGTCACCGAACTCGATCGCCAGACCCGACGCATCGACGGCGGCACGATCGCCGGGTCGAACCTATTTCATAGCTTTGCGCAGTTTAACCAAAGTGGTGAGCTTTCAGGCAGCACGATTCGTTTTGAACCCGATGCGGCGATCGCCAACATCTTCGCTCGCGTTACCGGTGGCAGTGGTACGACGATCGACGGTCTGCTACAAACCACCGGCAGTGCTAATCTGTATCTCATCGATCCCCAGGGCATTCAATTTGGCTCGAAGGCGCGGCTCGATCTCGGTGGCGCATTCATCGCAACCAGTGCCGATCGGGTCGCCTTTGCAGACGGAACCGGGTGGCCGGGGCGGGGGGAAAGCACACCCCAGTCGAGCCTATTAACGATTTCAACTCCCGTCGGGTTGCAGTTTGATACCCCAATGATCGCCGATCGTGATCATGCCACCACGGGAGCCATCACCATTCGCGGACCCGGACATCAGCAACGCTTTTTTAGCGCCGATTCGCCGGAATCCCTCGCGATCCTCGACGCACTGGTGACCGACGACCCGAGCATTGATCGCGATTTGCTACTGCGGCTCGGCGCGACGATTGATATCGTCAGCGACACCGCCGGTATTACCGCCAGTAATACCACTCCGATCGCCCTAGTGGGGCGCAACCTCAACCTTACGGGGGGACAAATTGATACACAGGGTGGCGCGATCGACCTCGTTGCGATCGCCTCGGGACAGGTGGCGATCGATACCACCCGCCACACACAACTGGGTGAGATCTACACCACCTCCGACGCGATCACCCTGGGAGACATCCGCCTCAGTGAGGCCGCCACACTGAACACCAGCGGTGTCGGTAGTGGTACGGTACGCCTCCGAGGTCATGATCTGATGTTTGACGACGGATCGGTGATTTTTCGCGTCCACTGGGCAGCGATTCGGGAGGACGCATTAGCCTAGAGGCCAGCGGTGATATTACCTTTCAAGGTATCAGCCCGATCGACGGTCAAGGCAGCGGCATCATCGGCGGAACTTTGGGGCGGGGGCGCGGTTCGGATATTAGCCTGAGTGCCGATAACGTGACGATTCGTGATGGTGGTTTTCTCTCGTCTACCACCTTCGCTTCGGGATCGGGCGGAGACACCACGATCGCCGCTCGTGATCAATTTGACATCACGGGTACAAATGGTGACACGTCATTATCGGTGATTTTTTCCGACTCTGCCGGAACAGGCACGGCAGGTAACATTACCATTGCAGCGAGTCAGGTTCGAGTGACCGATGGCGCCCAGCTCACCGCCCGATCGCAACGAACTGGCCGAGGCGGCAACATTCGCATTGATGCCGCCGATCGCGTGGAACTGTCCGGCTTTGTGCGTCAGGGTGGTGCACCCTTTGTGGCAAATATTTCCCGCGATAGTTTTCCGAGTGGCCTGTTTGTCCTGGTGGATAAAGGCGCGGTGGGAGATGGTGGCAGCATTGAGATCACAGCGCGATCGCTCGATATTCTCGGCGGTGCGCAGCTTTTGGCCTACACCGACGGGAGCGGCAATGCGGGTAACGTGACGCTACGCACCACCGACAATGTCAGCGTTGTCGGCACATCTCCGAATGGACTCACTCGGAGCAATATTTCTGCCATTATTCGCCCCCTCGCCAGTGGTAATGGCGGTCAGTTGACGATCGAAACCCGTCGCCTGGATGTGTTGGATACGGCCTTTATTTCAGTCACCAGTTTTGGTAACGGGCGTGGTGGCAGCTTAAATGTGACCGCAGATCATGTGACGATTCGCGGAGCCTCGACAACCAATGAGCTGATTTTTGGTGGTATTTTCGCGGAAGTGCGCAGTCCCGATCGCATTTCCGCCTTGGGGCTGACCGGCGAAGCCACGGGCGATGGTGGCAATGTCACCGTTAATGCTCGCGATCGCATCCAAATCCTGGACGGCGGCCATATTTCAGTTCTTACCGACACCACCGGCAACGCAGGTGACCTCACCGTTCGTGCCGCCGAAATTGAAATCGCAGGCGTCGTGGAAATTCCCACCGCTGTCTCCACTAATCAACCCTTTAACCGTGCCACGATTTCTGCTGGAGCCGAAGAACTCGGGCGTGGCGGTACAGTGCTGATCGAGACCGATCGGCTCGTCGTCCGCGACGGTGGACGAATCACGGTGGGAACCGAAGGCAGTGGGAACGCCGGGGACTTGACCGTGATCGCCCGAGAATCAGCATTGATCGAAGGCCGCCGCATAACCACCAATAGCCTCACCTTGCTGCCATCGACAATTTCCGCCAGTTCCAAAAACACCGCGATCAGCCCCGCCTCGGGTAATGCTGGCTCGCTCAATCTCACGGTCGGTGATCTGACGGTGCGCGATGGCGGCCAAATTTCCGTGAGTAGCGACAATCAGGGATCGACGGGAGATTTGCAAATTCAGGCCGAGACGATCGCGGTACTCGATGCAGGACGCATCACAGCGGAGTCGGTGATTGGCGATCGCGGCAATATTCGCATCACCGCCGATACCGTGCAGCTTCAACGCAATGGCCGCATCGATGCCAACGCCATCCGCGAAGCCACTGGTGGTAATGTCTCGATTGAAGCGGAAACGATCGCCACGCTAAAAGCCAGCAACATCAGCGCCAACGCGATCGCCGGTAGTGGCGGTCAAATTCGGATTCAAACCTCGGGCTTGTTCCTGGCTGCCGATAGCACGATCGAGGCTAGCTCACAGTTCGGCGTCAATGGCATCGTCGAGATCGACACCCCTGACCTACAAAATGCCGCCGGAATCGTTGATCTCAATGCCGATCCCTTTGACCCCGATCGGCTTATTGCCGATGCTTGCTCCGCCACGATGCAAGGTGGCCGCTTTACGAATATCGGTCGCGACGGCTTTCCCGAAAATACGGTTTCAGCCCAACGCGAAACCTTTAGCATGGTGACACCCCAGGGTCTGACCGGTTCTCCTCAGATGATCGGCTACCACCGCGAGCCAGACTCGCAAATACCACACGATCAACCAGAAATCATTGAGGCGGAAGGCTGGCAGCGTAATGCTTCTGGGGAAATGGTGTTAGCGGCTAGTTCTAGCTATGCCCGCCTGAATTCAAATCATGGTTGCCATGAATTCTTGGGAAGAAGAGAACCCTAATTCAGTCGGTTTAATTAGCATTTTGTCTCGTGTCGTTTCAATGCTCTGGATTGAAATACAGTTCCCTGCGGCTTGATTAGAACGTTCACGCAGAGCCACGATCGGTGCGTTCTAATCACCAAGTCATCCGCGATCACCGCGATCAGGTGTCCGATCGTGACGCCGATCGCTCCAACTCCAACTCCCGCAGATAAAACGCTAGACGTTCATAGTAGATTTCTCGCAGCTCACCGAGATCTCGTTCCGGCTGACCATAACCCGCACCGGGCAAACTCGCCCACTCCGATCGAATTCCCTGCAACGTCCGCTCAAACTCACCGCGTTTAATCGCATCCAACACCCCACAACGCCGGATTAACTCCACCGCCGCCAAATCCTGCGACTCCGGCGAAAAATCGCGCAGCCCCAGCGGTTCCGCCACATAATCAAACGTCGTACTCAACATCTGATAACGCCCCGCCGCATCCGAACACAGCCAGCCACCACTCGACCAGGCGCATTCGATCCGACGCGGATGATCCGCATAACTATGGAAATAGCGATAGCTGTAAATCGTTTGGTAGCCGCCCTCACCCGCCGTTCCCTCGGCATAGGCGATCGTATCCAGCAAAGCACGCACCTCCGGCGTCAGATCCGCCGCCGTCGCAACGATCGCTTGCGGGCGCAATAGATGCCAGACCCGCACCGCCGTACCCCACACCGCCGACATCGAAATCCGTCGCACCTGGGGATAGACCGACAACGCCGCGATCGCACTCACGGTGAGCAGCAGACGAACCGCCGACACCACGGAAGAGGACGACGATCGAACATGCCTGCGAGAATTTTCCATAGACCCAAGACCGGTGAAAGACATACCCCGCGAAGTCAATGAGGCACGACGGGGTTTAAACAAAGGGAAAGGCGTCACAGACAAATAAGTACAGAGAGCAAGAGCCGAGATCCGCAGATTCTTGATGAATTACATAGAGAAAATTTTACCAAGATGACATAAACCAAATGGGAGATGCATCAGAAATTTTGCTGATATGGAACTATTTTCATGGTCAATACTAACATTTTGAAGCAATGACTCGTTTTCTTGACTAAGTTGGATTGCACAGAAAGAGTCTTTACAACGTCAGAGATTTTTTCTACTGCAAAAAAACGACCAACTCCTAAATTTATGCTCGTTCTGGCTTACCAAGGAAAAGCAGTTTTGTCTGACAAACAATCGAAAAACAGAACATTCGTAACGTAAGTCTATGACTTATCGAAGTAAGCAATGCACCCACGCTACGAATGAAAATTTTCCTAAGCTTGATGAAGCTTATGCTTATCTAGCTCTGCTATGTTCTAACAAAGAACAGTACGAGCAGAGGGATTAATACTGGCCTGAGACGACTTTTAACATGGCAACCGATCGCGTCCACAGTGATGCTTGAACGTAGGGAATGTTCCACTCTTTGCACAGTGCTTTAACGCGAGGTTGAACCCAGCGATATTGACTCAGGGTCATACGCGGCCAAACGTGGTGTTCAATCTGGTAGTTGAGCCAGCCTTGGGTAAAGTCGAGCGCCCAGGTTCCAGTGTGGTAGTTGCAACTGCCGGTGATTTGTCGCCAGTAGAATTCGCCTTTGCTGCGGGGTTTACCTTCAAAGCGATAGAGATCGACACCGGAGTGATTGGAGACGATCACAAAAAAGCTGTAGATGTTGGTGAGCAGTTCGGCTGCAATCAGGTTGATGATCAGGCCGAGGCTAGCGGTACTGCCCCAGATGCTGTAGACCACGAGGGTGGGGACGACGAAGTGACCGATCGTGTAGGGAAGCCAAGCCTGACGCAGAACGCTCCAGAAGGGTTTGTGCCAGGGGCGCCAGATTTGGTCGGATTCGATCGAGAGCGCGGGCTGATCGGGGCGTTGTGAGTTCCACAGTTCGATCAGGGTATTGGGGCCGTAGTACATCGGCTTCCAAAAGCAGCCACCCAGAATGGCGAGGATGACTTTAACCGGTTTGGGGTAGTTGGTCGATCGTAGCCAGGTGGTTTTGCCTTCCACGAGGTCGGGGTCTCCACCGGGTTGGTTGAGCTGGTAGTGGTGGAGACCGTTATGCTCGTACGCCCAGGCATCGGGGGGCATCCAGTCGAGCCAGTGGAGCCAACGCCAAACGCCTTTACCGAAGTGTCGGCTATGAATAAATGAGGGCAGGTTTTTGGTGCGATCATACGCACCATGGCAGACGTGGTGGGCAAAAATCCAGCGGGAAAAGTTGGCTAAAGCGAGGGCTGCGATCGCGCCGATGTTGACACCACCGACGATCGCCAGAGTCCAACCGACGGCACTACAGACAAAACTCAGTGCTCCAAAAATAACTAAATCAATCCCGGCTTTTTCGGCGGGATGTGCCGCTTCTGCGTCGGCTTCGAGCGCTTCGATCGCTTGGGCAAATGCGTCAGTATCAAAGTCTGCGGGTAGAGCTTGCAGGTTTAAGACATGAGTATCGTTGAGCTGTGGCGGGGGGAGCGGCGTTGTTTGTGAATTGGGGAGGATATCTGCGTGACAGAGTTGGAGAGATTGGCCACAGTGATTTGAAGTTGAAATCGATTAGGGTTGTGTGAGATTTCAGTATAGAGACAAAAGTTAATCCGAGAGAGTTCAGGTCTAACGGACATTTGGTCAAGATCTGAGCGGGATCTGGGCAAGATCAGCGCACGCGAAGAACAATCGCTCTTTTGGCTCTCAAGGCTGAATGGATGGCTACTTTGGCACAATTTTGCCGTATTCTCCCGTAATTCGTCATATTTTCCCTAAGATAGCCGCAATTCTCTACGATTCCGGGCTGATTGAATCGTGTAAGCGTTTAAAGTTGGCGATCGTCTGAGGTAACTTCTCCCAATCAAAATCATCAAGCTGTTGATTGAGGGTTTGGCTGTAGCGATCGAGCGGTTCGTAGGCGAATGTTTGGGCGAGCGTTGTGAGTGTCTCGGCAAATTGTTCTAGGCCGTCGATATCGAGAACAGTCAGGAGCGGCGACCAAACCTCACGCGCAAGCTGTTGAAGTTGCTGGGCGAGCTGGGCTTTGTCCGTTTCTGCAAGGGGAAGATAGGGGACTGGCGGAGAGGAGTCGGCCTCTGCTATTGCGGCAGTGGACGCTGGAGTTGGATCGGGAATCTGGCGTTGTTGTTGGCTGGATAGCGGCGCGATCGGCGCGATCGGTAGCACCATCTCAAGGGCATGAAATAATCGCTCTTGGCTGACTGGTTTACGTAACAGACCCTCACCCAGTTTTAGTAAATCGCATTCATCATTGTGGCGAACGGAAGCCGTGATAAACAGGACGGGGATTGCTTGAGTTTGTGGCGTATTTTTTAGCCACTTTACGGCTTCATAACCGTCCATATTCGGCATCCGTAAATCCATCAAAATGACATCAGGGCGATCATTTTGAGCATGATCAATCGCTTCCTGACCATCGCTAGCAAAGCTCAAACGATGATGGGTCATGCGTAAGTAGCTTGCTAACAAATCACGATTTGAGTGAATGTCATCCACAATCAAAATATGAGCCGGTTGAAACTGGTTAAAATCATGTTTTGCCAGGGCCATTTCATTCTTTTGAATACCAGGTAGGATGAAGTTCTGCGCAATTACGATATCTGAACAAGATGACGAGCTTACCTATAGATTCCCCAGCAGAGCGTATTGAAATCCTGGAAGCCTTCG
>JAAUPN010000305.1 GCA_012033105.1 Coleofasciculaceae cyanobacterium RL_1_1 | reverse complement strand
CGCTAATACAGCACAATATTTGTTGAGGTCGTACTTCGACACACCCTTGTTATCCATCCAATAGCGCAAGCACTTGTTGCGGATGAACTGAGCAGTCAATATCGCCTCGTCAATCGCTTTGTATTGAGCGGGTTTAGCCTTGATCTTGAACTCGTGTACTATCATATTCTTATGCTACTTTACTTGTCATAAAAGTCGCCCTAAAAGGGCGAGGTTTTAGACCCATTCTTTTGATAATATAGCGATCGTTTAAGTTGTCGTTGACGATGCATCGAAAGCGACTGATGTTTGACAGAGTGGCTACGATTAGATCAGATTTAGATCGGATTTCAGATCAACTCCCATCCCACCGAGCCGATCGCCGGAGAATTTCCGCAAAATTTCCGCCACGATTCAGCGGAGACCAATCAGCGCCCAACGAATCGTACACATGAGGGTATCTTGAAAGAACCCCTAAATTATTAGGATATGGCTATGCGTTCACCAACGATCGTCCCCCTTCTTGCACTCCTTGCCATCGTGGCGAGCGGTTGCGGGTCGGACACCCCTGAAGCCACGGGTGAAGACCCAACCGCCTCAGCTCCAGCTAGCGCTCCGGCCAATGCCCCCAGCGCCGCCGATGCCACCGACGCCGAAGCGCAGCCATTCGACTCACCAACCGTGGCCGAACAAGCGACCACCACACCGGCCACGGGTTTGATTGGCTCGACCAATAGCAAAGAACGTGCGATCCAGGTTCAGCGCAACATTCAGGCAAACCAGAAAAAAACCGGCGGTAGTAATCCCTTTGGAATCTTGCCGGTTAAAACCACCTCCGATTTGCCCGAAGGATCACTCACCGTGGCAATGGTAGTTCGACCCCCAAAACCGGTGGCCCACCTCTACCGCCGCTCAATCCCCAGAGTGGCGAACCAACCCCAGATTTGCCATTTCCCACGATCCCCCTCGTGTCTTCCATTCCTTACATCCCACCCCTCGAAATTTCACCCCAAGGACGAGCCCCTCAAAGCCCACCCGCTTCGACCCCTTCAGCGCCTTCCCGATCAACACCTTCAGCGCCCACCCCTGCCACGCGCGGTAACTCTCCCGCCTCAGCTCCCCCCTCAGCTCCCAACTTTGAACCCCCACCGCCGTCAACCGTTCTCGCAGAATCGATCGAGGTACTTGGCGTCGTGCAAGTGGGACGCGAAGTGCAAATCCTAATCCGAACGCCAGATAGCCCCCTAGGCCGTTATGTTGCTGTCGGGGAAACGATCGCCAATGGTCAGGTGCTGATCCGCCGGGTTGAACGACTACAAGGCGGTGGTGAACCGGTCGTGATCCTGGTGCAAAATGGCATTGAAGTGGCTCGCATTGTCGGTGATACGCCGAATTTAGCAGACGGTGACACGACCGCAAATGCCCTCAATGACGCCTCCACGATTCGCAATTCCGGTCAGCACGATCGCCTGCGTTCACCCAACACCAATACGATCGCGTCACGGACGCCCTTGCCTCCCCTACCCGTTCCCTACGCTCCCTAAGCTCACCCTTGATCTAACTTAAGTTTAAGTCTGAAGTATTGGTTAACTTGAGCGGCTAACTTGAGTCCTCGATCGTTGAAGCGTTGAGATCGCCCTCACCCATTTATTTTCATTTACCTCACACACCTACCTTACACACCCTAATAACGTGGAACCTTGGAGTCCGAAATGATGAAGTGGAAACGCTTGGCCAGTTTGACCCTGCCGCTCATGCTCGGTCTATTGACCGCACGCCCGATGATGCTCAACGCTCAAACTGAACCCGACGCAAACGCGCCGATCTACTTCTATTGCAATCCGGATATTTACGACGGCTTTGCCCGCTGTAATACCGAAACCGGCGATAACTACCTCGGTTATCTCCAAAATGGCAAACCCCATGGACGCGGTGTCTACGTCTACGCAGATGGAAACCGTTACGAAGGGGAATGGCTGAATGGCTTACCCCACGGCAGCGGTCGTTTTGTCTTTACCGACGATTCACGTTACGAAGGGCAATTTTATCAAGGAGCCATCACCACCGGATCGGCGATCTATGCCAGTGGCGATCGGTACACTGGCACATTTCAGCGCGTTCAGTACGTCGGCAGCGATGTGATTTCCAGTCAACCCGGCGGAACTGGAACGCTCATTTTTGCCAACGGAAACCGCTATGAAGGCGAATTTTTTAGCGGTGAACCCTTTGGTTTAGGCAAGTTCATGCACAGCACTGGCACGACCTGTCGCGGATATTTTCTCAATCGTAACTTTGACTCCCACGAAGCCACCTGTACCTACACAAACGGCAGCACTTACCGGGGAGAACTACGCTTCGCACGCCCCCACGGTACTGGCACAATGACGCGGCCTGATGGTACACAGATTTCCGGCGCGTTTCGTGAAGGACAGCCCGTAAACTTCAGTGGTTACTAGCGTTGAAAGGTACGAAAACTGAGCCGTTCAAAATTGAATAGAGCCACCCTCATTACTCAATATCTAAGCGATATTTAAATCAACTGAAAACTGTTTGTTTCTCTGTGATTAAAATCACTGTCAATAACCCGGAATTCGTGCTAGCGTTTTAGTAAATTGTCAAGGTTTATCGCATTCGTCAGCCCATACGAATGTCAGCGATCAAGCGTATTTAGATTAAGCTCGCTTTAACGACATCACGGTGTTGTCGGGCGAATGACACGCGAATCGCAACCGTTAGCATCTTGCCTGAGCCTTACAGTTTCGGTCACCTCCCGTCATTTCCCATCGTAGAAATATGTTCAACACCAAAAAGTCCGTCACCCTTGCTGCCGGGACGGCTGCCCTACTGACAGCCTTCACGACAGTTGTTAGCGCGACCCCGATCGTCTTCAACACCTCCCAAGATGTGGGCGCTCCGACCCGTACCCGTGGCGCAGGTTCGCGCGGCGGCTGCAACCTAGAAGAAGGCAATGTCGCGCTCAACCTCGCGGCTCCTGTCACCACAAGTATCGGTAAAACCGTTTCCGCAAATCCCACGTTCTTCTGGACGGTGGATACCGATCTGGATGTGCCGGTGGAATTCACCCTGGTTGCGCCCGGAAAGGCTGAACCGATCTTTGTGAAGACATTTTCGGCGGAAGAAGTCAAAAACGGCATGATGAGCGTTCAACTGCCCAGCGACCACGAGCTTGACAGCAATACGGTTTACCGCTGGACGGTATCGGCCATCTGCAACGCGAATCGTCGATCCAATGATGTGTACGCCCAAAGCTGGATTGAGCGCGTGGAAGCGTCTGACCTCAACGCTGGAGCGTCCGGAGTTGCGGCAGCGCAAAGCTACGCGGATGCCAACCTCTGGTATGACGCGCTCTCGGCGCTGGATCTAGATACCGATCGCCTGTCGGTCATGGAAGCCTATTCCGGCCCCTCGCTGTAGGTCGATGGCGACGATCGCATTGCGATCAACCTTCATCGTCGATCAGGGTCGATTCTGATCCGGTGAACCCTTAGCTCCTCTTCACTCACATAACCCGTCTGCCCTCGATCGCCGCGATCGGGGGCTTTCAATTTGGAATGCTTGCCTGTAACTGGATAATCGGGCTATATTAAGGTGCTTGTAAAAGGGCATGTAGCTCAGTTGGATAGAGCATCAGATTCCGGTTCTGAGGGTCGGGGGTTCGAGTCCCTCCATGCTCGTTGAGTTGAATGATTGGACGGTTATGTCCATTGCTAGTATGTGCCGCCTCGATCGCGAGGCGGCTTTGGTGTTTGGGAGAGGGTGGGATTTATTGTCGATCGAAGGCAAGGCTGACAATGCGCCAGGGCGCAACACGATCGAGGCTAGCGAGCTGCGGGCGTTCGAGCAAATCCAGCGTAGCGGTTAGATCGAATTTCAGTGCGCCTGAGATCTCGAATGATGCGGTTTCGCCTGCCGACTCGTAGCAGCGCAGAACCCAGCGATCGCCGTCTTCGGCTTGTTTCAAGGCCATTAAAACAAGGTGATCGCTGCCAAGGGTGAGCCAATCACAGTTAAGCGGTAGGTGTTGGGTGATGTCCGGCTGGTGATCGTTGCGGATTGCTGGATTAACCACGATCGGCGGTTGATTGA
>JAAUPN010000304.1 GCA_012033105.1 Coleofasciculaceae cyanobacterium RL_1_1 | reverse complement strand
GGGGCGCATAATGTCGAAGCGGCAGTAAGCCTGCGAGCGTATGTCGATCGGGTGGCTCCGGATCGATCGATTCACTGGGCGATCGCGATGTTGGCTGTTAAAGATTTAAGCGGCGTACTGTCGGCGCTCCTGCATCCGGGCGATCGGCTGTTTGCATTTGCCGTGGAGGGTCACAGCAGCGCTGAGGCTGCGGAATTGGTGACGATTGCAGCGCAGATCTGCCCGCAGGCCGTCGCGATCGCCTGTGAGAATTTGAGTACAGCGCTTGATCAAGCGCTGAATCTGGAAGCAGCGTCAGAAGATCATTTAACCGTGTTCTGTGGCTCTCTCTATGCGATCGGTCATGCCTATCGTGACCTTCCCCTCAAGCCTGCCGAGTCGCCGTTCTAGCGTATTTGAGAATTATTCATGATCCCGATCTTTGCCCAAGCCGAAAGCGTTGCAGCGGGCTGGAGTTCCCAGCTCTGGCTAACCGAGATTCTGACGGGAATTGACAGCCTTGGCGTCATTGCCCCGATCGTCTTTGCCGTGATCTACATTGTGGCGACCGTCGCCTTTTTGCCCGGTTCGGTTTTAACCCTGGGGGCGGGGGTGGTGTTTGGGGTGATGTGGGGATCGGTGTATGTCTTCGGGGCGGCAACGCTGGGCGCGATCGCTGCGTTTCTGGTTGGGCGTTATCTGGCTCGTGATTGGGTTGCCGCCAAAATCGCCGATAATCCAAAATTTGCCGCCATTGACGCCGCCGTCGGGCGTGAGGGCTTGAAAATCGTCTTACTCACGCGGTTATCGCCGATTTTCCCGTTTAACCTGCTCAACTACGCCTACGGCGTGACGGGCGTGAGTTTACGCGACTACGCGATCGGCTCGATCGGGATGCTCCCCGGCACAATTATGTACGTCTACATCGGCTCACTCGCCACCAGCCTCGCAACGATCGGCGCAGAGACCAGCAGCGATCCCCAAGCCGCGATCGCCCAGCGTTTACTACAAATCGTCGGCCTAATCGCCACGATTGCCGTAACGCTCTACATCACCAAAATCGCCCGCCAAGCCCTTGACGCTGCCGTCAATAAACCCCCGTTTAGCGACTAGCTCCCGCTCGGAACGAATGGCGATAGCACTTCAGAGCCAATTCAGAGCCAATTCAGAGCCAATTCAGAACCGATTCAGAACTAATCCCAGAGCCAATTCAGAACTAAGCTACTGCCCAAATTCAAGGCGAGCCCGTTCGACTAAGTCTGCATCGATTGCGTGTTCACCTTCCGCATAGGCCAGCGATTCGATGCGGGAACGTGCTTGCGATCGGACAAAAAACGGCACATTACCCAACATCGCCATCGCCGCAGGCGTCCACTCCAATTCGCTACCGTCATTTGCGCGATACGTCGGTTCAATTGACATCGGTGTAACCTCCGGGTTGCAATTATGTCCGCTGATGTTCGCCCCTGCTCACAAATATTCGCGAATATTCGCGAATGTTCTCTAACATCCGGGTGTCATGGCGTAACCTCAGACCTAAATTCGATCCTAAATTGATTGTATCGATCGCCCAAAAACGAACCCCGCGATCGACACGAAGGGTTACGAATATGCTGAAGATTTATGAACCCAGACAGCCAGCAGAACCCCACCGAGCCATTGACCACGAATCTAGCCAACCCCACCGAGCAAGCGAAAATCGACGTGTACACTATTATTGTCCGCATTCCCCTCCTATACCGTTCCAGCAGCAGATTTAATCCCCTGTTGCTCCCTGCGTCATGAGATCGAGCATTACGGCAATCTATCCCGGCAGCTTCGATCCGATTACGCTCGGACATCTCGACATTATCGAGCGCGGCTGTCAACTGTTTGGTAAGGTCATCGTCGCCGTGGTGACCAATCCCAATAAAACACCATTATTTTCGGTAGACCAGCGGGTGCAGCAAATTGAAACCAGCACCGTCCATCTTGCCAACGTTCACGTCGATCGGTTCAATGGTTTAACAGTCGAGTACGCACAAGCCCATGATGCCAAGGTGCTCTTACGTGGCCTGCGTGTATTGTCTGATTTTGAGCTAGAACTTCAAATGGCTCATACCAACAAAACGCTATCGGAAGTCACCGAAACCGTGTTCCTCGCAGCCTCGAATGAGTACAGTTTCTTGAGTAGTAGCGTTGTGAAGGAGATTGCCCGGTTTGGCGGTTCCGTCAACCATCTCGTTCCGTCCTCGGTGGCTCAGGAGATTTATCAATGTTACGGCCACGATCGCGCGGTATCGATTCCAACCAAACATCCGGGCAATCTGTGAACCAACACTCTCCGCCTACCAGTAAAATTTCGCCTAACGTGACGCCGAATTCGGCACTAGATTCTGCTATGGATGCGGGAACAACAGCAATGGGTAATCCGGACAATTCGGGCGATCGCGACCCGAATTCGACCTCCGTTCGCAAAGTCGATATTCAGCACGAGCTGAACAAAATCGAGGAGATGATCCTCGATAGTCCGCGCGTGCCGCTGACGGGACGGACGCTGATCGACGAAGAGCCAATTCTCGATGTCCTTGATGTGGTGCGGCTCAATTTACCAACGGCTTTTCAAGCGGCGGAAGAGGTTCTACGCCAAAAAGACGAGATCCTGCGTCAGGCCGAGCAGTATGGCCGCGATGTCGTCGAAGCGGCGGAAAAGCAAGCCATCAGCATCCTCGATGAAATGGGTCTGGTGCGTCAGGCCAAGGCAGAAGCCGATCGCATTCGGGAGCAGATCAAGGCGGATTGTGACGCGGCTCAGGAGCGGACGATGGCAGAAATTGAGCGGATGCGCCAGCAGGCGAAGCAAGAGGCGGAGGAATTGAAAATGCGAGCGTTGGCCGATGCGCGATCGATCGAAGCGGGCGCGGATGAGTATGCTGAACGGGTGTTGAAGACGATCGAGCAACAGCTCGGTGACATGATGCGTGTCGTCCACAACGGACGCACCCAACTGCAACAGGATGCATCCTATCGCGCCCACCGCCAAGAAGCGCTCCATCAAGCACAGCAGCTTCAACAGCAACAGGCACAGCAGGCACAGCAAATCCAAAACAACACCCTGCCAGGATCGCAACCCACCACCGGATCGTAACCCTCACAGCTCTGGTGAATTATTTTGGTGGGGAGATATCGATGATTGTCCGGTCAGTCAAGTTTTAGGGTGGCTAGCCCAGGTCTGTGATGCGTGATGGAAAACACGAGACGGTAAGATATACAGGCGATCGCTACTGATGTGATGCAGACACCGCCGATCGGCGAGTTACGGTCACGGCTCGATCGCCATAAAAATTCAAATTTAAGATTGACGGACGTTTCTAGACTGCTATGACCCTTCAAGATTTTCTCGACCAGTGCGTCGGCAAATGGTTTTCCCAGCGCACCAGTCACGCGCTGCCTCCCCAAGAACTCGAAGCGGGCAAAGCTGACCTGTGGATCGAGGCGGTCGAACCCGGAGATGCGGCGGTAAAGGCGGAGTGCGATCGGGCTGGAATTGAGGTCAGCACGGCAATCGCGCTACGGACACGCTGGGATGGTCAGTCAGGCGTTGCCGCAACGAAGCTAACGGGAACGACCCTGTTAATTTTCGGAGATGGTGGTCAATTTGCCCAAACGAATGGAACTGGAACCCAGCTTACGGGGACGCATTCTTTGGGTGAAGACGACGCTTTGACGATCGTGGCCGCAGCGGATGATCTCAAAACTGAGGAGCGTATTTGGTTTCCGGGGCCAAATCTGCGGGAACGGACGAGTACGGTGTCCTACGGGTCGAGTGGCGATCAGTTTGCCTCATTTTGCTCGGAAATTCGCCTGGGTGGTGCACCCGCCCAATAAGTTTCCATCGTAAAAAACGGCGATCATCCAAGGACGATCACCGTTTTATCAGCACTTAAGTGACTACTGGCGTGACAAACTAGGCTTAACGACGGCGTCCGAAACTACGCATGGGACGACGCGCACCGCCACCACTGCCGAATCCCGAGGGACGGCGCTGCATCCGCGCTGGAGCCTGCTTGTTTGATCGAAGGTTGCTCGCACCAAAACCGGAGCCACTGGATTTCATCCGGTTATTCGCATTCG
>JAAUPN010000120.1 GCA_012033105.1 Coleofasciculaceae cyanobacterium RL_1_1 | reverse complement strand
CCTTTGAGGTTTTGAAAACCTCAAAGGTCTCACCCCAATAACAATAAAGCTAAAGCGCTAAATTCAATTTTTAAACCAGTTTGATCAACTAAAATTAATCAACTAAAATAATGACTCAGCTTCTATCTGAAATTGCTCGCGAAAAAAATCTTCGCTACTTTTTAATTTCATTTACCGATCTCTTCGGTGTGCAACGGGCGAAGCTAGTCCCCACCGCTGCGATCGACGGTATGGCAGCCGATGGCGCGGGCTTTGCAGGGTTTGCGGCGTGGCTAGATATGACCCCCGCTGACCCCGATGTGTTTGCCATTCCCGACGTTAATAGTCTGTTTCCCCTACCCTGGCAGCCAGAAATTGGCTGGATGCCTGCCGATCTACACATGAATGGGGAACCCGTCGTCCAAGCGCCGCGCTACGTTTTAAAACAAACCCTCAGCCAAGCCGAAGCCCTCGGTTATCGGGTTCAAACGGGGGTGGAATGTGAATATTTTCTGCTCTCAGCGGCGGGAGATGAGCTTTCAGATTTGGGCGATCGGGCGAGTAAACCCTGTTACGACCAGCAAGCTTTAATGCGCCGCTTTGACATCATCGCGGAAATTTGCGATGCGATGTTGGCGATGGGCTGGGGAGCCTATCAAAACGATCATGAAGACGCAAACGGTCAGTTTGAAATGAACTGGAGTTATGCCGATGCGTTGGTAACCGCCGATCGCCACGCATTTTTTAAATATATGGTCAAGGCGATCGCGGAAAAGCATGGATACCGCGCTACATTTATGCCAAAACCCTTCCCTCATCTGACTGGAAATGGTTGCCATACCCATCTATCTGTGTGGGATCTTGCCGGTACGACTAACCTCTTTCATGATCCTGCCGGGGAACTCGGACTCGCTGACCTTGCCTATCAGTTTATTGGTGGTGTTTTACATTCGGCGGAAGCCCTGTGTGCGTTGACGAATCCGACGGTGAATTCGTACAAGCGGATTAATGCTCCGGTGACGAGTTCTGGCGCTACATGGTCGCCCAATACGATTAGCTATACGGGCAACAATCGCACCCATATGATTCGGATTCCGGAGGCGGGTCGGTTTGAGTTTCGTCTAGCGGATGGTTCGGCCAATCCTTATCTTTTGCCTGCGGCGTTGATTGCCAGTGGTTTGGATGGTGTGGCACAAAAACGCGATCCGGGGCAACGTTGCGATAACAATGCGTATACTGATCCGCTACCGTTGGAAACAGTGAAACGTTTGCCGAGTAATTTGTTGGATGCGCTGCGATGTTTGCAGAAAAATACGATTTTATCTGGGTCGTTGGGGGCTGAGTTTGTTCAGTCTTATATCAAGTTAAAACAGCAGCAGTGGGATGATTATTCGGCTCATATTAGTACTTGGGAAACGGACAATACTTTGGATTGTTAAAAGCAGGTGATACCCAATCGGGTCTACAAAGTAGCGGTTTTCGATGAGCACTGAGCGGAGTCGAAGTGCGGGTTTGCACTGAAAACGATCAATGTAATTGTTCTACTCACTATAGTCAGTTCAATAAAAAACGAGACCGAGGACACTCTCATCTAAGCTTAAAACTGCACTTCGACTCCGCTCAGTGCTCTCAGTTTTTTTATATGTCCTAACCAAATCTTTTTTTGCTATATTGGCTCAAAAACCGCGTTATTCGCTGTGCGAAGGCTACGCCAACGACTTCGCTCAACGCTCTCGATATGTTCTAAACATGATTGAGCTTGACGATAAACCGAATTTGGTATCAGAACAGGGCGATTGTCGCTCAATTTTTTGTCACGCTGATTGGCTATAAGTTCACCCTCTCAGCTCATGGCTTTAATGACCTAACTGTCGCTTTGCCTGCTGCCAAATTGCCTCGATTTCCTCTAGCGAATAGTCGGACATCGGCCGATCGCACGCCGCCTCAACCTTAGAAAATCGCTGCACAAACCGCTGATTTGTACCATGCAGCGCCGCCTCCGGATCGAGACCATACCACCGCGCCAAATTGACGATCGTAAATAACAAATCGCCCAACTCCTCCTGTTGGCGTGCTGGAGATTCTCCCTCGATCGCCGCGTGCCACTCGTCCAACTCCTCGTAAAACTTTTCCCAAACGCCATCCACGCCATCCCACTCAAAGCCCACCTCCGCCGCCTTGCGTGAAATCTTCATCGATGCCGTCAGCGGTGGCAGCGTCCGGGCGTAGCGATCGAGCTTGGACGAGACCTCTGGCCGTTGGCCCGTGACCGGTTCAGCCCCAGACTTCGCCGCTTTTTCCGCTGCTTTGATCTGCTCCCACTGCTCCCGCACGCGATCGGGTGTATCCGCCACTCCATCACCAAACACGTGGGGATGACGCCGGATCAGCTTATCCGCGATCCCATTGGCGACATCCCCCAAATCAAACTGCCCCGCCTCACTCGCGATCTGAGCTTGCAGCAACACCTGCAACAACAAATCCCCAACTCCTCCGCGATCTCCGCCTGGTCGCCACGCCGCAGCGCATCTACGGTTTCGTAAGCCTCTTCAATCACGTAGGGGATGAGGGAGTGGGGTGTTTGTTCCAAATCCCAAGGACAGCCGCCCTCGGGATCGCGCAGCTTTGCCACCACATTGATCGCCCGTTGGATCGCATCTAGAGCAGTTTGAGGGGTGGGGGAATCCATCACGGTTTGTTTGATTGAGGTGGATAGAATTCGCGATCGAGGTTAAGGGTGATTGACCTCGATCGCGGATCTGGTGTTAACGCGCTTAGGTGGTGTATTCGGCGTTAATCCGAACGTAGTCGTAGCTGAGATCGCAACCCCAGGCGATGCCGGAACCACTGCCAATGCCCACACTGACACGGATCACGACGGTATCGGTTTTGAGGTATTCCCCGGCGGCTTTGGCTTTGAGGTACTCGCTGGCAGCAGCGCGATCAAACGGTAATGGCTGACCATTGGCGAGTAGCTCAAAATCACCCAGTTTGACCGCCAGTGTATCTTGCGAGAAACGAACACCGGCACGACCGGCGGCGGCGGCAATGCGTCCCCAGTTGGGATCGCGGCCAAAAATCGCCGATTTGACCAGGGATGATCCGGCGATCGTCCGGGCAATCAGACGCGCATCGGCGTCGCTATCGGCTCCGCTGACCTGGACTTCCACCAGACAGGTTGCCCCCTCGCCATCACGGGCGATCGCCTTCGCCAGATGCTGACAAACAAAGGTCAACATCGCTTCGAGTTTGTCCGCCTCGGGGCCGGGGCTGGTAATGGCTGGAGTCCGTGATTGACCGTTCGCTAGGGCGTAGAGGGTGTCGTTCGTGCTGGTGTCACCATCGACGGTGATTTGGTTAAAACTCTTATCGGCAGCACAACGGAGCATGTCTTGCCAGAGGCTAGATGACACCGCCGCATCGCAGGTCACAAAACCCAGCATGGTCGCCATATTCGGGTGAATCATCCCCGATCCTTTGGACATACCGCCCATACGGACAGTGCGATCGCCAAATTCCGCCTCGATCGCGATTTCCTTCGTGATCAGATCGGTGGTAATGATCGCCTTAGCCGCTTCGGGGCCACCGTCCTCTGATAGCGCCGCCACCAGCTTCGGAATGCCCTCGGCGAACTCCTTCATTTTGATCCGCTGACCAATCACACCGGTGGACGCTAGGAGAATCCGATCCACGGGAACCGCCGCCGCTTGGCTGAACAGTTCGGCACTTTCGATCGCATCCGCCCAACCCGCTTCGCCCGTCGCTGCGTTGGCCTGTCCGGCATTACACAGGATGGCGCGGGCGCGGGGAGCCGTTCCCTGCAACTTTTGGGCGCTGTAGTCTACACAGGCCGCGCGAACTTGCGATAGCGTGAACACGCCCGCCGCGATCGCGTCCACGTCCGAGATGATCGCCGATAAATCCTTCGCGCCCGAGGGTTTTAAGCCCGCCGCAATACCCGCCGCACGGAAGCCCCGTGCTGCGGTCACACCACCTGGAATCTCTTGCCAATCCGCCACAGTTCTAGGCTCCCGTACGCTTGAAGTTCAACCGCGAATTATATCACCGGTGCTTTCGCACCGATGATTGCAGCAAACGGCAGTCCGGCCAAGAATCGGCGATCGCTAGGCCGATTGGGCGTAGGCCGGAAAGTCTGTGTAGCCGTCGGCTCCAGCAGGCGTGTACCAGGTCTCCGTTGGGGCTTCAGGGGCGAGCGGCCAGCCGTTGGTAAATCGGGCGACCAGGTCAGGATTGCTGATATACGGGCGTCCAAAGGCGATCAAGTCCGCGTTGCCGGTGGCGATCGCGGCTTCGGCGGTGTCCTGGGTGTAGCCACAGTTGCCGATGATGGCTCCGGAGAAGACCGCGCGAAATTCAGTCAATGTCATCGGGTCGCCCAAGTCATGAAATCCAAACGCGAGGCCGTCCATGATGTGAAGGTAGCCCAGTTTGTAGGTGTCGAGCTGTTGGGCAACGTGTAGAAACGTTTCGCGGTAATCTGGTGAACCCATGTCGTTAAACGCACCATTGGGCGAAAGCCGCACGCCGACGCGTGATGCAGGCCAAACGGTTTGAACCGCTTCGACGATTTCGAGCAGTAGACGGCAGCGGTTTTCGAGGTTGCCGCCGTAGCGATCGGTGCGCTGGTTGGTTTTGAACTGTAGAAACTGATCGAGTAGGTAGCCGTTGGCGCAGTGGATCTCGACGCCATCAAAGCCCGCCGCTTTGGCACGTTCGGCGGCCATGCGGTAATCCTCCACGACGGCAACGACTTCCTCGATGTTTAGGGCGCGGGGGGGTTCGTAGTCGTGTTTACCAGTGGGGGTGTGGATTTGGTCGCCGTTGTCGATTTTGATCGCGGACGCGGAGACGGGTAGCTCACCACCGTGAAAACTACTGTGTGAGGCACGGCCACAGTGCCACAGTTGCAGAAAGATCGTGCCGCCTGCTTCGTGGACGCGGGTGGTGATCGCCTTCCAGGCTTCGGTTTGGGCGTCGTTGTAAATGCCGGGGGTGTCTTGCCAGCCAATGCCCTGGGGTGAAACAACGGTGGCTTCGCTGATCAGGAGATTGTCAGCCGATCGCTGGGCGTAGTAGTCGGCCATGATCGCATTGGGGATGCGATCGACGCCCGATCGCGCCCGAGTCAGCGGCGCGAGGACGACGCGATTTTCGAGGGTGAGATCACCGAGGCGGAAGGGGCTAAGGAGGTGGGGAGAAGAGGTCATGAATGCGTGACGATCGGGGCGATCGGGGAAAGTATTGAAACTATCAACGCTGTGATCTTATCGAGATCGCGAGCGGATGTGGGCGAGGGTTCTGGTAGCTTGACCACGATCGCAGCACGGTACGGCACGACGACCGTTCTACAGGTCAGCTTAAACACATCGAAAATACTGCAACCACGAAAAGCCAGAGACGATCACCAAGTGGTTCAAGCCCAAAAAAACGGTGAGGGCGCTGAGATTATCAACGTCTTCACCGTTTTGAGGTCAGGTCAAATTAATTCAGAAGGTCGTCACGTGTCTGATCCCGACTGTACCAGAACCCGATCAGCGATTTTTTCTGGAACCTGTTGCAAGTGATCCTCATGCCAGCTATAGGTTCCGACTCCGAGGGTGAGCGATCGCACCTCAATGATCAGATCCTGCATTTCCGCTTGGGGAATATACGCCGACACCGTATCCCAATTCACCCAGCCTTCGCGGGCTTCGTAGCCGAGAATCTGGCCGCGCCGTCCGCTAATCGCCTGCAAAATCTTCGAGGTGAACTCGTTTGGTGTACCGATTTCCACGAGGGCGATCGGCTCTAGCAAGGTTGGCTCGGCCTGGTGTAGCGCCTCCTGCATCGCCACCCGTGCCGCTTGCTTGAAGGCTTGCTCGGAGCTATCGACGGAATGGTACGACCCATCGGTGAGCTGCACCGCCAGATCGACCACCGGGAAACCGAGAGGGCCGTGCTTGAGGTATTCGCGCACACCCATCTCAACACCCGAGATGTATTGCTTCGGTACAACACCACCAATAATCGCTTGGCTGAAGTTGAAGCCTGCACCGCGATCGAGCGGTTGTACATCGATGTAAACGTCACCGAATTGACCGTGACCACCGCTCTGATGTTTGTAGCGTCCGTTCACATGTGCGATCGCCTTACGGATCGTTTCCTTGTAGGCCACACGCGGCACGCGAGTCGTCATCGGCAGGTTGTACTTGCGATCGAGGCGAGCAAGCGACACCTTCAGGTGAATCTCGCCCTGACCCCAAAGGATGACCTCGTGAGTATCGCCGTGTTGTTCCCAGTGCAGCGCGGGATCTTCATCGATCAGCTTCATGAGCGCCGCGCTGATTTTCACCTCATCCTTGCGATTTTCCGGCACGATCGCTAGGGCATACACCGGTACAAGCTGATCGGCACGGGGCAGCGGGTCGCAGTCTAAATCTGGGCTGAGAGTGTCGCCAGTGGCAGCGGTTTCAAGGCGGGAAATAGCGACGATTTCGCCGGTGTGAGCTGCCTGAACGCTGGTCTGTTGCGATCCAAACAGGCGATGCATTCCGCCCGATCGCATCCCATTCAGCGTCATGCCTTCCGTTAACGTACCGTTCCAAACACGTACGAGGGATTGTTTACCCCCCAGGGTGGTGTAGTAGGTTTTCAGAACTTGAGCAACCGGAAGATCCATGTCTTTGAAGTTCAAACCGCGTCGCTCGGCGGTGACGCTCGGTTCCGGTGCTTCACGCACGAGGGCATCGAGCAGCGGACGCACGCCCCAATCGCGATCGGCCATGCCGAAGAACACTGGCACCACCAAATCAGCACCGAGATCCTGCTTCAGATCAGCCAGAATTTCGCTGGACGTAGGGACACCATCTTCAAGTAAGGTTTCGAGCAGGTGATCGTCAAAATCGGCCAAGCCTTCGAGCATGTCCCGGCGGGCGGCTTGTTCTTCGTCGCGCAGGGCGGCGGGGAGGGGTATTTCGGTGGCAGGAGCGTTATCGGCGTAGCTGTAGGCTTGCTCGTCGATCAGGTCGATGAAGCCGACGAGGTCGCGATCGTTGCGGATGGGGTATTGCTGCGGCAGGAGCGGGCGGCTAGAGACGGTGTTAATTGCGGCGAGAACGTCGGTGAAGTGTGACGCAGCCCGATCCATTTTGTTGATAAAGACGAGGTGGGGAATTTCCCAATCGTCGAGAAATTTGAACAGCGGTGCGAGGGTGAGTACGCGGCTGACATCAGGTTCGCAAACAACGATCGCCGTGCCAACCCCGATCAAGGCGTTGTAGGTTTCCTGGGCGAATTCGATCGAGCCGGGACAGTCGAGATAGGTCAAATGAACGCCGCCGTACTCAGTACTGGCGGCGGATACTTCAACGCTCATGTGGCGATCGCGAGCTTCGGGAGCATGGTCGCTAACGGTGTTGCCGTCGGTGACGTTGCCCTTGCGCGAGAGTTTGCCGGTAATCGAGAGAATGCTTTCAAGTAGGGTGGTTTTACCACTCAGGTACGGACCGACGATCGCAATATTTCGCCAGCCCGATGCGGCTTTACGGTTCATATATACCTCCTGGAGGATCTTCCCAAATTGCTCGTGCTTCAAAACGCCGGGACTGTGATCGGTGACTCGTTATCACGATCACCGATCACAATCGAGCGGGAAGACAGAACCAGGAGGTCAGCGGGTTAAAACTCCGATGATGCGCTGCTGACGCTGGCTCAGTCTTGGATTGATGGCAGATCGAACGCCGGGGGTGAAAACGTGGGGCGATCGCGATCGTTTCGATGTCAGTTTGAGGACAACGACGCGACGGGAGAGCCGATTGCGGGTCTTATCTCCACACGTTTCGCGGTGCGAGCGATATCTGTCGCTGGGATCATTATCATTCGCGGGTGCGACGAACGATCGCGATCGCAGTGTGTCTTAACAGATTCACGAAGTTCCGTGAACTCCCACGTGGTTTTGTTGCGACAGCCCAGCGACCCGAATCGCTCCAATCGCTCCAATCATCCAGCCCACTGGCTGTGCTTGGAATTACAACGGGCGATACACCTTGTAATTGATATTGGGGAAAATGTTGTCCATTTCCTCCACTTTTTCCAGCCAGCCCGAATCGATTTCGCCCGCTTTAATATCGTCGTAGAGCTTTTCAAGACGCATCAAGTGCGATCGCGTCCGGCGCACCGCATAGGGAACCATCGTCCCCGTCCGCATAATGAACGCCCAATCCGACGACTGCGCCAGCAACAACTCCCGCGCTACCTGATTCAGCGCCCGCAGCTCCAGCGTATCCGCCGGATCACGGTAGCTCAACTCAATCATCCGCTCCGCGCCCTTATGCAAGTGCGGATAGATCCAGGCATTGGTTTGATTCAACCAATACTCGTGGAACCCCTTGTAACCCCAGCTCGACTGTGATGGGCGACAAACCTGCTGTGTCGGGTTGGATCGCAGATAATCCGCCAAATGGGTCATCTGATACGTGCCTTGGTCGTACCAGGATTTACGGAAGAGATAATCGATAAACCAGGGGCCTTCATACCACCAGTGGCCGAACAGCTCCGCATCGTAGGGCGAAACGACGATCGGATCACGTCCCATCATCGCGTTCAGGTGCTCGACCTGGCTTTGGCGATTGTGCATGAAATTCGCCGCGTGTTCCGCCGCCTTCTCCCGCGCCCAGTACGGATCGTACAGACCTTTTTCGCCGCCGTCCTTACTGGTGATTTTGTGGTACTTAATCCCGGTATTTTTGCGCTCACCATTGGGCATAATGAACGGCTTGATGTACTCGTAGTCCGCATCCCAGCCCAGATCTTTATAAAATTCGCGATACTCCACCGCGCCAGGATAGCCCACCTTCGACGACCACACCTGCTGCGACGATTCCCGATCGCGAGCAAACACCGCCACACCGCTCTCGGTAAAGATCGGCGCATAGGTTCCGTAGCGCGGACGCGGACGCGCGTAGAGAATGCCATGCCCATCCGTCAGGAAATAGCGTAAGCCCGCATCGGCCACCATGCGCTCCAAGCCTTCGTAGTAGGCGCATTCCGGCAGCCAAATCCCCTTCGGAGCGCGTCCGAAATTCTCCTCATAGCTTTCGCACGCCACCTGAAGCTGCGCCCACACCGCCTGCGGGTACATCTTCATCAGCGGCAAATAGCCGTGAGTTGCGCCGCAGGTAATGATTTCGAGGTTATTGCTATCGAGGTATTGCTTAAATGCTTTAACCAGATTGCCGTCGTACTGCTCCCAAATGCGACGTGTTTCGGCAAATTCATTGGCGTAGTATTCCGCCAAGTACTTCATGTGACCGTTAAACTCGTGGCGATCAATCTCCAGTGACATCAGCTTTTCGAGCTGCGACAGGTGATCGATATAGCGCTCTTGTAACAACGGATCGCCCAGCATCGACACCAGCGGCGGCGTCATGCTCATCGTGATCTTGAAATCGATGCCATCACGCTTGAGGCCGTCGAAGACACGTAAAAGAGGGATATACGTTTCCGTAATCGCTTCGTAGAGCCACTCTTCTTCGAGAACGTAGTCGCTTTCAGGGTGTCTGACGAAGGGGAGGTGAGCGTGTAGGACTAAGGCAACGTAGCCGATAGACATGATTTCGAGACCTTAAGGTAGAGATGTCACAGAAGCGGGCGACAGGCGTTCAGAGCAAGGGGTGAAGGAATGCGGATCGTAAGTGGGGTCAGTCAAACCCGTAGAATCGCGGGAATCGTGGCTACAAACCTCGTAAGCACCATCGACAGCCCACTTTAAAACTCTGCTTAGACGCACCATCGGAATAAATCATCATTCACAGTTTTTAAAGTTGCTTGATGTCTTGAATTGACTAAATATTACATTGACCGGGATCGTTCCTTGTTGCAATCGGTCACACATCCACCCGAATCTGGGATCAATGTTAGAAAAATTACAAATCTACGTGCGATCGGGTAATTCGACCTGACTTTCGTGAAGACAATACGCCCTAGCATCAGAGCAATGGTGGCTGAAGCAGAAGAAAACCGCATGGCAACGTTAGGTAAATCGGATTATCTGCACCGTCCTAAAATCGTTAAGGTATGATGGGACACGAAAATCAGACCTCGGCGAGACGCAACCAGCAAAACGTTGATGCGATTCGTTCTCGCGCTGCGTTTGCCCGTCAAGGCAGGCTCTACGCAGCGAGACCCAGCGTTTGATAGATCCGTTTCGTTCTCGCACTGTTGTCAGTTTTGTGAATTTTGTGAATTTACAAAACTTATGGACGTGTCGATAGTGCTCCCGCTTAGATTCAGTTCAGTAGCTCGATCGTCATGACTAACTTGATGGAACAGGCTCGACAGGGCGATCCCAAAGCGATCGCAGCTCTGATGAACCGTTCGACCGAGCCGAAGGGCATCTCCGTAAAAGCCACCCGCGACGGCAACTGCCTTCAGGTCTTACTCGAAGGCGAAAACGTCCCCGCTCGTGACGCCACCCTGAGTTTCGTACGTCAAGGGATGGCGAACCTGGGCATTGCCTCGATCGCCATCGTCAAAGTCTTTGGGCGTCAGGTTGGCCAAGATACGCCGGTATGGCAAGAGGAAATTATCCTCGATGAAGATGCCGCCCTGGCGGCAGCGCCGATGAGTTCAACGATGGATTCGCCGCTGGACAATCTCGATGATGAGGACTTATTACCAGACGATCCCCTCGATGATGACTTTTATCGAGATGATGCGCCGAATAGTCTCGATGACGGTGCTTATTTCGATGAAGACGACTACAGCGACAGCACGCCGAGTGATGTGCCGCACCTGCCCAATGAGTCGATCACCGATTTTGTTGATGATGATGATCCCGAAGCCTATGACGAGGATCTGGCGGATGACTCCTTTGAGACCGAAGCCGTGATCGATACCGCAGAAAAACCCGCAAAACAGTCCAGCGGCCTGCTGTTGGGTCTCCTATCCTTTTTGGCGTTGCTGCTAGGTGGATACTACATCTACAGCCAAAAGCCGGAAGTTCTGGCGGGGTTGCCGATTGTGGGAGACCTAATTCCAGGCTTGAGTGGCGGTGCAGGTGATGAAGCGGCGATCGCGGACAATGTCCCCGTTGCAACCGAAGAGGCGGCTTCTAATCCGGCTGGAGACGCAGCACCCGCAACCACAGACCCCACAACTGGCGACGCAGCTCCAGATCCCGCCGCCCCTGCACCGAGTGACGCAGCCGCAAGCCCAGACGCAGCGACACCGGAAGCACCGACGCCAGAAGCCGCACCTGCTGCTGCACCCACACCAACACCTACCGCCGCACCTGCTGCCGCACCCACTGCCGCCACACCGTCTGCGGACCCATTCCGTGAAGCTGTGAGCGCTGCAACCCAAGCCGCACAACTCACACAGTCTGCTAGCACTGCCGCCGAATGGTCGGCGATCGTGACCCTATGGGAAACCGCGATCGCGCAGATGGGCAACGTCCCGAGCGAAAGCCCGAATTACGCAACCGCGCAGGATCGCCTCAACAGCTATCCCGCCAACCTAAACTACGCGCGGCAGCAAGCCGGTCAGTAACGATCGCCCGTGAGAAAATAAAGTGACCCGTTGGGTGAAGCGAACAACTGAGCCGCCTAGGTGCAGTTGTTCGCTTCACTCCAGAAGTCTGCGCGGTTATCGAACAACAGTCATTGAGAGTGTTATCGGGAGAAAGGCAATGTCGGATGCGAAGTCAGATACAACCTCAGATGCGACCTCAGATGTGAAAACGGACAAACCCAAGCTGACATGGATCGATATTGCGATTACGGTAACGCTGCTGGCTTCGATCGTTGGGTTGGCAGCGTGGCTGCTGTCGGGAAAATTTAGCTATGTTGCGGCTCCGGCCTCGTCGTTTGGTTTGGTCAATCTGCTGAAGAAACCCAAGGAGGACAGCGAGACGGACGCAAAAAACTCCGATGCAGCCAAAATAACGGGCGGTGAAGCGGTCGTGATGCCTGCGACACCCGATGGGGTCGATGGGGTCGTAGACGGGGCGGATGTATATCTGCCGCCAACGCTGCTGGATAATATTCCGGTGAGTCCAGACGATCGCCCGGAATACAGTATCGATCCGTTTGATAGTTCGCTGCTCGAAGTTAATCCGGCTCCGGCTCCGCTTGAGGAGTTCCCGATAGAGTCTGAGGCGATCAATGCTAACGATGCTAATTTGCCGAGCGATCTCCCCGATCCTCCCCTACCTCCCACTTCGACAACCTCGGATGTGACGCCCTCTAGCGCGACGGCAACAGACCAGCCCATCCGCTATCTCAGCGAGCGCTACGACCAGGGTGAACGTAATTTTCAAAGTTTTGATCTGCGTAACCTTGATTTGAACTATCGAATCTTGCGTTTGATCGGTGCTGATCTGCGTGAACTTCAAGCCGAACGGGCAAGCTTGCAGCAGATAGATCTGACCCAGTCCAATCTTGGGCGGGCTGATTTTCAATACGCCAAGCTCGGATGGGGCAAACCTGAGCTATACCAATCTATCGGCGGCGAATCTGTGTGGTGCTTCGCGTGCAGGGGGGCTAAATCTGCG